>NZ_JAVDVH010000004.1:0-267930 GCF_031456775.1 Acinetobacter sp. 3657
CTTACCAGAGATAACACCAGTAACGATTTCGCCATCTTCAAAGATTTTCTCAAGCTTAGTCCAAGTTTCAGCACGTTTTGCTTTTTCACGTGATAAAACAGTTTGACCCATACCGTTGTCAAGTGCTTCAACCACTACGTCAACAGTATCACCAACTTGAACTTCAAGTTCACGTTGTTCATTTAAAAATTCAGCACGATCAACAACGCCTTCAGATTTAAGGCCAGTGTCAACAGTTACCCAGTCAGAATCGATACTAACAACAGTACCTTGGATGACTGCACCCTTTTCAACGTTGAGGTTTAATTCACTTTCTTCAAAGAGGGCTGCAAAAGATTCGGTCATGATATACCTGATAAAGTCCGCGGTCTTGGATCAGACAAGGCCGGTTTAGTTAAGTTGTTACATTGTCCAAAAAATCTGATCAAGCAATGCTTCAACTGATAAAAAATTGTGTATCTATTTTATACGGCTATTGATATAGTCAACCATCAACTGAAATACTTCATTGATACCTATTGTAGAACTATCAATGACATACGCATCGTCAGCGGGTCTAAGAGGAGCAACTGTACGCTCCATATCTCTTTTATCCCTAGCCTGTATGTTAGATAAAATGTCGCTTATTTTAGCATCAAGCCCCATGCCCTGCAACTGTTTTACACGGCGCTCTGCACGAGACTCAGCCGATGCCGTCAAATAAATTTTAGCTTGAGCTTCTGGAAAGATCGATGTCGCCATATCACGACCATCGGCAACCAAGCCAGGCGTTTGGATAAATGCACGCTGGCGCTCAAATAATGCTTTACGCAATTCAGGAACAACTGCAACTCTAGACGCATACTCGCCAACCTGCTCAGTCCTGATGGTATTGGTGACATCAATCCCATCCAATAAGGTGAGTGTAGCTGTATCCGTCGTTTTGAACTCAATATCTAAATTTATTGCACAATCAATACATTGTTCTAATTTTACATCTAATTGGTCGAGCAAGCCTTGTTGAAACAATGACAGCCCAAGTAGACGATAAAGTGCGCCAGAATCTAATAAATTATAATGATAATGAGCAGCAATTTTTGCAGCCAAAGTCCCTTTACCAGATCCACTTGGACCATCAATCGTAATAATATGAACTGTCATTCCCATCTCTTATGCGGCAACTGATTTCGCTAATTTTGAAAAACCTAGTGTAATCGCTGCTTTGAGTTGTGCAAGAACTAATTTGCTTACAAAAGGTGCTTTTGCTGTAAATTCAATCTTATAGGTTACCAAAGTGATATAGGGGGTGATTTCTTTGAAATCAATTTGCCCTAAATGGTGCTTAACCAACGGATTATTGATTAACTTGTATTCAATGCGCTGGTTTTCTTCCAACAACGTGATTTCTTCTTGCAGTGGTTTAATTGGACCAAAACCCATACGACGAATTGAACCAATACCATCTGGACGTTCAGGATCGGCAGAGTCTTTTACTCGCACCACTTGTAACGGTGCAAACGCTTTATTATAAGTCGCGTGTTTTGACAACAAGTCAAAAACCTCAGAAATAGGTGCATTGAATTCTTTTTGTATGGTGATTGCATTACGCATAGTTTCGCCTTTTTGATTAAACCAAAATCATCGGAGGCTTAGTTTGCCATAACAGCTAAGACATTTTTAATCATTTTAGGACGTTTTTTGATAAACGGTTTTGCTTCTTTTCACTTCTTCTTTGTTTAAAAAAATCACTAAGTTGGGTTGAACATTGCGCTTGCAAGCAACCTTGTTCAAAGACAAATTTATGGTTGTAGTAACCATTTTCAAGCAGTTGACGGGCACTGACCAGTGAACCTGCCTTAGGCTCTGTGGTTGCAAAAACAACACGTTGAACACGTGAATGAATTAAAGCTCCCACACACATGGTGCAAGGCTCGAGCGTGACATAAAGTGTGGCATCATCTGGCAGGCGGTAATTATTCAAAGATTGACAGGCCATACGTAGCGCTTGAATCTCAGCATGTGCCGTCGGGTCAGAAAGTTTAATTGGTGCATTATAGCCTGCCCCAATTATCTCACCTTGGCTGACAATAACAGCACCAACAGGAATCTCACCCTGAGCTGCCGCTAATGCAGCCTGCTCATAAGCAAACTGCATCCAAAATTCATCATTACTATTATTTTCGCTCATACGCCTTAAACAATAATACCGTATTGTCTTAATAACGCATTCCAACTATCAATATTGGTCACAGGAGGGCAATCAGACAAAATATCTTTTAAGGTGATGTTCTCGGTCGCTTTCCATTCTGGAGAAAGATCTTTATCTACTAAGCGCGCACGTACGCCTTCTACAAAGTCAGGATGACGGATTTTCCAATCAGAAATCTGAGCTTCTAGCGCAAAAACTTCATCCCAAGCATGTCCTTGTTTACCCCACTGCCAAAGCAACCAAGTAATAGCGGCCGTACTTGGCGAGCCTTTTTGCAGATTCTCACTTGCTTGGCGCAACCAATCACTGCTTGCCTCACTCAACCCAATAATTGCTTGATAATCAAATTCAAAGTTTTGACCACGACAAACACTGTGAATAACATCGATCGAATTTTGCAAAGGACCTGCGGCAACCGGACGGTGAAGACTATTTAATGTGTCATCAATGGCACGGAAAGCACCTGCTGGATAATGATTCCAGTCTACATTTAAGACTTTTTGCAAGACATTATCACGCTGCGCTTCACAAATATGAGTTGCCCAGCCGATGCTAAATGCACCTGCTGCAGTCATAATTGAACCAGTTAAACCCGTAAATAGCCCAATTTGCCCTCGATCTGCAAGGAATCGACTTCCACCGACATCTGGATATAAACCGATATTGATTTCTGGCATAGCCAAACGTGAATAAGGTGTAACCAAACGAAATGGTGCAGCCATAAATAGACCAAGCCCACCACCCATTACATAACCTTCACCCCATACCACAATCGGTTTAGCATAATTGTGAAGCAATAAGTCTAATGCATATTCTTGCTCGAAGAATTTATTTGCAGTATTAACCTCATTATTTACAACCAGTTGACGAAGTTTACGCACATCGCCACCCGCGCAAAAGGCTTTAGGTGTAGTTGAGTCTAACCAAATTGCTTTGACACTTTCATCATCATGAAAGTGTTCAAAGACGCGAAAAAGTGCACTTACAATAGACTCATCTAATGCATGTAAAGATTTTGGTCGATTAAGACGAATGACTCGCCAACCATTTTTTTCTTGCTCAATAACCAAATCAGGATGATAGCTATTTAAATCAGGAGAAGTCATTATGCGTCCAATTGCCAGTCTATAGGCTCAATGCCATGTTGTTTCAAATAATGATTGCTTTTAGAAAATACTTTACAGCCAAAAAAACCACCGCGGTTTGCCGCCAAAGGTGATGGATGAGCTGCGCTTAATACAAGATGTTTGTTGCGATCAATACGTTGTCCTTTACGCTGCGCATAAGCACCCCATAAAACAAACACCACATGCTCTCGTTGCTCATTTAGCACATCAATCACAGCATCAGTAAAATCTTCCCAGCCTTGTTTTTGATGTGAAGTGGGTTGTCCTGCCTCTACGGTCAGTACACTATTCAACAACAACACACCCTGCGCTGCCCACTTGCTCAAATCACCATGTCGAGAAATAGGCACAGCCAAATCACTGTGTAACTCATGAAAAATATTACGCAAAGAAGGTGGTAATGCAACACCTCTTTGTACAGAAAAACTTAAACCATTGGCTTGATTTGGACCATGATATGGATCTTGACCTAAAATCACGACCTTTACTGCACTCAAAGGCGTTGTATTTAATGCATTAAAAATATGTTTGCTTGGTGGGTAAATCGTCTTCTCAGCAAGTCTTTGTTGTTGCAAGAACGCGCGTAAATGATCCATTTTCTGACTGAGCAGAAACTCGGACAATGAGACTTTCCATGACTCATCCAGCTGAACTTTACTTAACTTGTCCTGTTGCTGTTCAGTAAATTGCATCAATATTCCTTGAAATAAATTCACTCCCTTGAGTGAGTGACGTACTTAAATATTAACTTGTAGTTCTACATTCGGGTTTTGAAATCTGATTCCCTTTTTCAAGCGCTCATACATTTGTGGATCACTCCACTCACTTTGAACCTGCTCTGAGAAAACGATTTGATCTAGGCTCAACATGCCCATTTGTTCATTATCAATATCTTCTTGAAAACTTTGTGCATAACCCGTATCAGTTTCGTGAACAATCACCGAATAAACCTCAACATCCCCTTCGCCATTCTGGGTAACTGTTGAATTTAATACCTGTTGCGCAAGAAAAAAGAAAATACGAGAAAATTGTTCTGCTGATGGTGAAACAGGCAAAGCCACCCAACGTGCGCTAAAGGTTTTGCATGCATCAATATACGCAGCATCGTCTTTTTGCCAATAACAAATCGCATGATCAAAACTATCAAATAGTTCTTTAATCACGCCTTTCAGTAGCCCAAAATCATAAACCATTTGCCCATGATCTAACTTTGACGCTTTTAGTAATAATTCAACTTTATAGCTATGCCCATGAATCGAACGCTTACAGCGATCCGATGTACAATTCCGTACGATATGCGCGTTTTCAAACTTAAATAATTTACGAATTAACATGCACCAAGCTGATCTTTTTTGCAAACAGGCTTTATTATAAAGCAAAAAAACAAGCATTGGGATTGAATTTAAATCTTGTGACTATTCAATAATCCAATCTAATCACTTAAAAGGGGCAAGACTTCTCGAATAGACAGTAACTTGTTTATCTTGACGGTGCATTGAGCTGCTAAATTGGCGCTTGCGCTCACTTAAAACAACTTCTATTTGTGCAGTAAAAAAAGAGGATTTACTGTCTAACCACGTCGCCGCATCTGCCTTATTTTGCTGCTCTATTCCTGAAAAAGCATTGAGCTTCCATAAATCTTCAACATTATTGAAATATGATAAATCAGCTTGTTTTGTTTTTAATTCTTGCTCAACAGCATTTACATCGACGCTTGGATCAATACTTGCGAGCAATAATGCAGGTGCCGTATTCATATTAATTTTAGTTGGTTCTGGCAATGCCGTAATATATTGCTTAATCAAATCGTAGTTTTTCCCTTCGAAGCCCCGAACCAACTTCAATTCTTCAACACTATGAAATTTGGTATTTGGAGCTAGATAAGAAGGATCTAATCCTTGATAATAATTATTCTCAGCACCCATCGCACCTGTTGTTTCATCATCAGTATCTTGCCAATCAATCACAGCTTGGCTTAGCTCTGCAGGCAAACCAACACGCTGTAAAAGTTTTTCAAACCAACGCCGTGCTAAATCATCAACTTCATTGCCATTTGCTTTTACCAAATTATTTAAGTTGAATTTTCCAGATTCATCCACTAAACGACCTTGAACAGTACCACCATCAACAGGAAATGATGGCATTGGTTTGGCCCAATTCTCCTGTAAATGATCAATATTGTTACCATTGTCACTATCTTGTATTAGCAACTCTGAGAAAAATGCCTCAGCACTTTTAGCATAAAGCAAAGATTGATTTTGACGCATCAAATAGCCTGTATTCTCAGCACTATTGCTTTGTCGTTTTGCGATGGTTGCTGCAAGAATCGTCGCGAGCGCAACCATAACCAAGATCGTAAGCAATGCAATACCACGTTGAGACGCGTATGTCTTCATAGCAATTACTGACCACCCTGATTGTTGCTGACCAAGCTATATATCCACTCATAGTCTGTACCTGCGACCGTGAGCTGTATTTTAAAACCTAATGGTAATTTTTTTAGTTCATTCACATTATTTGGATCACCCGTGTTTTCTGGCCACTCAGACAATTCTTGAGGGTTCAATACCAGTACTTTAAACTGATCAACATTTTCCAACAAAGTACTTGAGATCGGCTGCACACGATTTGGGATATTTAAATTTGCATATTTCAAGCGATATACTTTTTTTTGTGCTTCATCAAAACGATATTCTATACGTTCGTATGGTGATAAGCCTTGTTTCAATGGATCTGACACACCAGCTTTACTGAACATAAAGCTTTGATCATTTAACAGCACAGCGGCTTGCAGTTGTCGTCCATCATTGGCAGTCAAGGGTATAATTTGTAAGCTATCTCTTAAAACCTGTTGGTAAGCATCCTGTAACGCGAATAAATGCATTTCATGTTCTGCATTACGATCTTTGACTTTCAGCAAATAGTCAAACACCTTCCAACCCAACATCGAAAGCACAGCAAAAATCGCAATCGCAACCAGCAATTCCACCAAGGTAAAGGCTTGCTGTTTATGTTTCATCATGTCTTCGCTTGTTCAGGATAGTTAAAAAATACAATATTGCTAATACCTGCTTCAACTTTATCCTGATCAACATTAAACAAACTTATCTGTAACTCAATACGTTGTATTTTGGGACTAATTGTAGGTTCGGCTTTTTTATCAATTTGCCACGTTTCGCCCTGCGAAGAAACTTGCTTGGTTTGCGTTCCATCCAACCACTCTTTATTCATTTCCATCATTGCAACTTCATTCATTGCAACAAATTGAGCTTTGGTCCGCAAAATCGCATTTGACGTTGCTTGTGTGTATTGCATTGCAATTTTAGTCAATGCAATTGCTGCCACAGCAAAAATCGCAAGTGCGACCATGACTTCAAGTAAGGTAAAAGCCTTATTCTTCTTCATTCACTTTACCCAAATGATCCAGCGACAGCTCATGTCCAATCGGTCGTTGCTCATAATAAAATTGAATTCTAACAGGCTTCACCTCGCCATTTCCAAACCAAATCAGTTGTGGTGCCCTGCCACCTAACAGATCGTCATTCTGTGCTCTTTTATAATTTTCAGTATCTAAACTTTGAATGCTAAAAGACACATTTTTCGGTAACTGACGAGGTTTAAACTCCTTATAAACCTGCCAAATACGATCCGCATGTTGGATTTGTTCATGACTCTGATCGTAATATTCAAATAGGTTATAGCTAAATGGCGCAACATCAGTTGCATTCTGGGTATTTAATGCAAAAACTTTCGCCTGATCTGTTGCTTCTTTATTAATTTTCTTAAGATCAAGGATAAACATTTCTCTGGCTTGCATCGCTCGGCGTTGATCAACACCACCAATATTCAAGACCACCAACGATGTCATGACGGTCATAATCACAATCACCACCATGATCTCAATCAGGGTAAAAGCTCGTTGCGACCTCAGTGAAGACTTCATTGTATTGGTCACGAAGATGAAACTTGTTCAAGCTGCTTAGGCATCGCCAAAGCTTGTTCAATGTAAGCCACTCGTAATGTATCTCTAGAACCTAAATAACGCTGATAAAAACTTGAGTTCAGGATCACAGCCGCGCCATAGGTCAAAGACCAAATAGATGCTAAATAATCACGGGTCGTCATCGCACTATTAATATCAAGCAAATAACTTTCCGTCATGCGAATAATAATACGTAAACGTTGGCGACGAATCTTATACAACTCACTAAATAACTGCTGGATACCTTGTGCTGTCGTCGATAAACGCTCTTCTATCTGATGAAATAATGCTGTGCGCTCAGGATGATGCAGATGGTGCAACATAAAAAAAGCCAAATGTTCAGGAAAACTTTTTTCTATATCTTGAATCATTTCTAACAACATTCGTTCATTGCGAATAATCAATAACATATATAATTCATCTTTACTCTGAAAGTGCTTATATAACGTACCTTTCGCAAGATCCAACTCAGCCGCAAGAGCATCAAGTGTCATGCCCGCTTCGCCATTTTCTAATAGGAGTTGCTCAGCGATTTGAAAAATTAATACTTCTCGTGCTCGAAACTGAGCCTGACGATCCATTTTCACGTGATAACTCTCTTTCCTAATACAACAAAAACCGTTTATTTAAAATTTAAAAGATTTTCAAAATTCTGTGTTGTAATCACACCAATTTCTTCAACTGTTTTATCATATACATCAGCCAAGGCTTTTGCTACATACGGAACATATTTAGGTTCATTGGTTTTTCCACGATAAGGCATAGGCGCCAAATAAGGACTATCCGTTTCAATCAATACCCGATCTAATGGAACTTGTTTTGCAACATCACGCAAATCTTGTGCATTTTTAAATGAAATAATGCCAGAAAACGAAATATAGTAACCACAATCTAAAACTGCTTTTGCCGTTTCCCAGTCTTCAGTAAAACAATGCAATATGCCATGACTAGATTGTTCAGCTTGAATAATATCAACTGTATCGTGCTTAGCAGAGCGTGTATGTACTACCACTGGCTTCTTCACAATTTTTGATGCTTGAATATGTCGAGCAAAACACTGTTTTTGCTCAGCGACAAAATCTGTGCTGTGATAATAATCTAAGCCTGTCTCTCCCAAAGCCCAGACCTTTTCGGATTGGGCTAGTTCGACTAAATAGTCCGTTGTCGCACGTGCCATCACATGACCATCTTCACAGGGATGCACACCCACTGTATAGCCCACATCATCATGACGGGAAGCAATTTCTGCCAGTTTAATATGGTCATCAAGATCAACAGAGATTCCCATAAATTTTGAAACACCGGCAAGTCGAGCTTGTGCGAGTGCTTGATCTAGATCCCCATCATACGGACTCAAATCTAACAGGGTTAAATGGCAATGCGTATCAACAAACACTCTTTCTTCCTATTCATTTTGCTTACATCGTATAACTTGGACGATCCATTGCTTTAGAACCTGCCAATAATTTCTCAGCTTCGTTCTTATAATACACACCTTTTTCGCCAGCCAACTGGATCGCAAAACCTTGTGGCTTGAAATGTGTCTGTTTGTGCGAGATCCAAATGACTTTACCTGTGAGCGGGATCTTTTGTGATTGCTCTGGTAGCGTCGCCAAAATAAAAACTTCCTGTCCCATTTTTACTGCTTGTTTAGTTGGGACAAATAATCCACCGCCTTGTACAAAAGGCATATAGCTTGATTGTAGAGTAGCCTTATCAGGAATATTGACCTGTATAATCCCACCCATCATTTGATGTTGCATAACCTTCCCCTGTTAAATACATAAAATTATCAATATCATTCAACATTGATAAACTTATAAAAACTATCAATTCGCTTTGATCTGTTTTATAAACGTCCTTTGAATTACCGCTTACTTAGTTTCTATACATGATTTATCATTTGATTATAGAAAACAATCCTAGAAACAACAAATGCTGTTTCAGCAAAATGTTGTGAAAACACTCAAAACGGCTTGTATTTAGCTAGATTAGGGGTTTTACATAGACCTTGCGCCACACGACATCAGACCAAACTTTCAAATCATGCGTATGACAAAAACTAAAAAACCGCTCATCATCAGAATACATCATGAGCGGTTTAATTTATTTTAAAAGGGCTTATTTTTCAGTGCACTTATAATCAAAATTTAGTTTACTAATCGCTTGATCGGTATGTCGTGTCACAACAGCGATCTGCCGCGCCCCTGCTTCAATATACAGTTTACCGCTGAACTGATTCGATTTTGCATTTTGTTGGTTATGATTAAATGAGTAGCTATACACGCACTCATAGGCTTGCGAACCATGATTAGATGCGTTGATCAGAATAGATGAGCCATTGATATTTGACTCAAACTTGGGCTCAGCCATTGCAATGGCTGGTAAAATTACAAGTGATAATGCAACAGCTATAGATCTTATTTTCATCACCATATTCCTTATTTTTTGATATTATTGTGAAGTACCTCACATTTTATATATTTTTAGTTCGGAAGTTATAATAAAAAACAATTTAAATACAATCTTTACAAAACATCTTTAAATGCAGTCCCACCTTAAAAGTGACTATCCAATTAGCCACAAAAATATGGATTCTTGCGAATCAAAAGCATGATAGTCCATCACTTTGTTATTGCGAAAACCCAAGCTCAACATTCATCAACTGAATAAATAACTCATCTAAGACCAATTGCGACTGTACATTCTGCGCCACCATCAGCTTCTTTTGTTGTACGTCAGCATAAATCGCAAATAAACGTTCTAAATGATATTGTTCAGCTAAATCTCGAAAATCTAAATCATCATTTCTCAATGATTGATTCAACTTAAAACTGATTAAATCTGCTAATAAATATTCGAACATGGTCATCAATTCTGTAAAACTTAACTCTTTAGACCATTTGTTGGCATAGTGCAACGGCATACTTTTTTCAGCAACTAATTTTAGCCAATCACTTAAAAACGAAGTGCGTTTTTGCAACCAACCACTTTGTTCTATTTCAATCGCAGTCAATGGCATTCCGTTGGCTAGATTTAACAATAATGAAATATGCTGAGTGCCAATGTTTGGAACTTGTTGTTGCACAAATGACTGTGCATCTTCCAAACTTAAGCGATCTAAAGCGAAACGTTGCAAACGACTGCGAATCGTTGCAGGTAATTTTAAATAATGATCGGCAAGTAAAATCAAAATGACTTTCTCACCCGGTTCTTCAAGTGTTTTCAGTAAAGCATTTGCAGAAGCCATATTTAACGCTTCCGCAGGTTCAATCACGATAACTCGCCAACCTTCACCAGTTTGCTGAACAAAAGGAAGTAAATCTCGAATTTTTTCTATTTTAATTTTCGCATTTTGTTTTTTATTGTCTTCATCTGTGGTGATGTGCACATAATTCGGATGTGTATCAGATTTCAACCATTGACAGCTTGCACATTCGCCACAGGCTGATTGTGGCTGTTTATTCGCACATAATATCCAAGCAACAAAGCGCTCAGCAAACTCTTTTTTAGCACAGCCTTGCTTGCCATAGAATAATAGACCATGCCCTATTTCTGGAAACCGGGTTGTCAGCAATTCCCAAGTTTGTTCATGCCAAGCGTAAGCTTTTGTAGACTGGATATCGACGATCATATTATTCAAATGCACTCACTGGCATTGCATTCAGTCGATCTAAATCAGCTTGAGTATCGACACCTGGTGGTAAGTTGGCTTCGGCAACTGCAATCGCAATACGATGGCCATTTTCTAGCACTCGAAGTTGCTCTAAACTTTCTAATTGCTCTAATTGACCTTGATCCCATGTGACATATTCTTGCAGTAATTTCACTCGATAAGCATATAAACCTAAATGACGAAATGCCTGATCATGTACCTTGGTTTCAGCTTTTTTCGCGCCATCACGATCATATGGAATTGTGGCACGACTAAAATAGAGTGCTTCATTGCGATTAGACATTACGACTTTAACGATACTATCGCGTTGAAACTCATCTAAATGATAAATTCGCTCGCACAATGTTGACATTGAACATTGAGGATTATCAACAAGAAGCTGTGTTACTTGCTTAACGAGCTGTGCAGGAAGCAATGGTTCATCACCTTGAACATTGACAATAATATCGTCTGCTGCCCAACCTTTAATACGTGCAACCTCACTCAAACGATCCGTCCCAGATGGATGGTCGGCACTGGTTAAAACTACATCCACACCTTCGGCACGACAAACATCAGCAATTCGAGGATCATCAGTGGCTACACATAAATCATCAAAGCCATCAACCTTACTCGCCTGATCGACCACACGTAAAATCATCGGACGACCATGAATCAATAAAAGTGGTTTTGCTGGCAAACGAGAACTCGCAAAACGAGCAGGTATAACGATATGTTTCATGGTGTTTCTCTAAGAAAATTGAATACCGACTTGTTGCAACTGCTGTTTCAACAAATCATAACAATCAGATGATAAAACAGCTTCAACTGGCACAACCCAAATTGGGATATTAAAATCAGGATGCTGTTGCAATAAACTTTTAAACTTTACAGCATCTTTTTCGGTCGTAATAATTGCATCTTGCGAATCAAAGATTAAATCTTCGACTTCATAATCATAATGATCTGGAAACTCATGTGCTTGATATTGACTCACACCAAGCTTACTCAATGTTTGATAAAAGCGCTGTGGAAAGCCAATACCGACGACTGCATTAAAATATTGATTTGCATCAAACCAACTTAACGCCAAGTGAGTATTGAGTAAATAAGGCTGTCCAACATCTAAATACATATTGTTATGTGGCTGAGCAACTTTAGTATGCTCGATGACCGTGCTGCTTTTTAATCTTGATTTTGGTTCTCGCAAATACCCTTCAGGTAATAGCTTTTCATTACCTAAACCACGGTTTTGATCCAATACAATCCATTCAATCTGACGACCTAAAGCCCAGTGTTGAAGACCATCATCACTAATAATCAAATCAAGATCACCTGCGGTTCGCAACAGCAACTCTATAGATGCTTGACGATTTGGCCCAACAGCCATCGGCACATCGGTCGATTGAACAATCAAACAAGGCTCATCACCAACAACGGAGGGCTCAGATGACTGTTCCACACTTGCAGGAAAAGGACCTTGTCCGCCATAACCACGACTGATCACCCCAACACGTACGCCTTGTTGTTGTAAATATTTCACCAACTCAATCAGCAATGGGGTTTTACCACTTCCACCAACCGTAATATTACCAATCACCATGATGGGCACAGGCGCGTAATAAACACTTTTGATGCCTACTTTATACAAGCTTTGATTTAGACAAAAACCAAACCGATATAACCATGACAATGGGCGCAAAACAATTAACCATGAAGCTTGTTCATTCCAAGCATCTTGTATACGTTGCGCCATCGACATGCTTAATCTTCCTCAAAATTACGCTGATGTAACTGGTAGTACATACCATGTTTAGCAAGTAACTCTGTGTGTGTACCCTGCTCTATAATCGTACCTTTGTCCATCACGACAATAATATCTGCATTTTCAACTGTTGATAGACGGTGTGCAATCACGATCGTGGTACGACCTTGCATCGCCTCATCAAATGCTTGTTGAATAAAGTATTCGGACTCATTATCAAGCGCACTGGTTGCTTCATCTAAAATCAAGATCGGTGAATTTTTCAAAATTGCTCTGGCAATCGCAATACGCTGACGTTGACCACCAGATAGATTTAAACCTTGTGCACCTAGAACGGTGTCATACCCATGCGGCAACTCCATAATAAAGTCATGCGCATAGGCTGCTTTCGCCGCTGCAATGATTTGCTCATCACTTGAATCTTGCAGTTGTCCATAGGCGATATTGTCACGCACGCTACGGTTGAATAGCACCACTTGTTGGTTCACCATCGCAATTTGCGAACGCAAACTAAGCAACTCAATCTCTTGAACAGGAATATCATCAAAATAAATCTGACCGCGACTCAGTTCTTGGAAGCGCGGCAACATATTCACTAACGAGGTTTTACCCGCACCAGAGCGCCCAACCAATGCAATCGTTTGCCCAGCTTTTATATCCAAAGAGAAATCTTTAATCGCATGGGTGCCATCGCTATATTGCAAATTTGCATGATCAAATCGAATATTGCCTTTCAATGCAGGTTTTAATTGACCTTTATTCTCTTCTTCTGGCATATCCAATAATTCGAAGACTGAATGAGCAGCAGCTAAACCACGTTGCAGTTTTTCATTGATATCTGTTAAATTTTTAATTGGTTTAGAGATCAGCCCTGCCGCAGTGATGTATGCAACAAATTCACCTGCTGAGGTGTCGCCTAAGATTTGTGGACGCAAAGCCAACCAAAGAATCAGCGCCATCGCGAACGACAAGACCAATTGAATCACTGGGCTATTGATATTTTGAACAACAACCATTTTTAAACCACGACGAAGGTTCTCTTCAGATGACTTATAAAAACGTTGTTGTTCGAAAGCTTCCCCTGTAAAACTTTTTACAACATTATTACCATTAATGGTTTCTTGTACCACGTGATTCACATCACCCATGGTATCTTGCACTTGAATAGAAAGTTTACGCATCCGTTTCGCAGCAACGCGAACCAACAAGCCAATTACAGGCATAAATATAATAATACAGAGCGTTAAACGCCAATTGGTATACAATAAGTAGCTGAGTAGTCCAATAACGATTAAACCATCTTTGACTAAAGTTTGTAATGACTCTGACGAGGCAGCCGTTAACTGCTCTACGTTGTACATTAATTTAGCGCTGATATAACCTGAAGTATTGTCTAAATAATATTGTGCAGGCAGCCTTAAGAGTTTCGCATAAACTTCTTGGCGAATACTAAACACCAATTTCCGAGATATTACGGCCGTAAAATATCCGCCAAGGAACAAGCCAATGCCACGAAAGAACATGAGCAGGACAATTAAAACAGGAAACCAATCTAGGTCAGCCCTACTACCACTTTGAATTGCATCAATAATATATTTAAGTAACTTGGCTACAGATACTTCTGTGGCGGCGTTAATCCCAAAACCAAGCAATACGAATAAGGCAACGCCCCAATAAGATTTTAAATACGCTAATAATCGGACATAAACCTTAAAATCTTGACTCACTCAGTAAAACCTCTAGTTGGAACTTTAGTGCTAATGTTGACATTGACAAAGCCAAGCTGTCCCGCCACATCCATCACACGAATCACATCTTGATGTGCTGCATTTGAATCAGCGGCAATAATGAACATAAAATCTCGGCGATCTTGGGCAACTTGTTTAATTGCCGTGCTTAGGTCAGCAATTTCTTTGCTTGATAATGCTTGACCATTCACAGAATAATACCCTTTTGAGTCTACCATGATTTCAATTTTGTGATCGAATTGTTTCGGCGGAACGCCTTGCGCATCAGGCAGCGTAAGATTTATACGACTTTGCTGACTAAAAGTGGTTGAAAGCAATAAAAACACCAAAATAAATAACATGCAATCAATCATTGGTGTCAAATTGATATGAATATCTTCAACCTGAGAACGTTTAAATTTCATCATGACACCTATGCTTAGCTTGCACGACGGTGTTCTTGTACATGCGCTGCTTTTTTATAAAAAAGCGCAGCATGAAACAATGTTGATTGTTGCTCTAGCTCAGCAACATATTCATGAACTACTCGTTGAAAATAGCGGTACGCAATCATGGCAGGAATAGCAATTAACATCCCGACAGCAGTGGTAATTAACGCAGTCGAAATCCCCGGCATCATCATGCTTGCATTACCAGAAGAACCAATATCAACCACCAAAAAAGCCTCGATGATGCCAATAACCGTACCCAACAAGCCAAGTAATGGTGCGATTGCACCTAATGTACCTAAAAAATTGATATTCTTTTCTAGATAACTGATTTCTTGTGAAGCCGTGGCTTCCATTTGCGCACGAGCAAATTGCTCACCTTGGTTTTGATGTGCATAGCCCGCTTTTAGGATACGACCTAAAGGGCTATTTTGAGCGTCATCATGTTCTAAATGTGAAATAACTGATTCTACATCAGCCCCCTGAACAAGGAGTGCTTGAGGTAAAACCTGCGAACGCTTCAACCGGATGAAACGCTCAATGATAATCGCAACCGTAAAAATTGATGAGAAAATAAGGGGTAGCATCAACCAGCCACCCGCTTTCACAAGTTCCCACATATTATTCCCCAATAATATTTAAAATATAAAAGGATGGTTTCTCAATATTATCAGTTTAATTCGGTAAACAAATATTTAGGATTCCATCCAACTCATCCAATGAATGATATTGAATCACTAATTTCCCTTTGCCTTTGTGATTATGGTCTATTTTCACATTTGCCCCAAAACGTTCAGATAACTTTTGAGTCAGTTGTTCAATATCTGGAGAAATTAGCGCCTTTTCCTTTTCAGGTTTTGGCTCATTCCACTCACGAACCAATTGTTCAGTTTGACGTACCGATAAGCCTTTTTCAATAACGATATCTACAACTGCAATTTGATCTTTGGCCTTTAGGGTCAAAATGGCACGTGCGTGCCCCATATCGATTTGACCTTGCTGCATAAAGTCTTTAATTGGGTCAGCCAAACTGAGTAACCGCAATAAATTACTAACTGTCGTTCGTGCTTTACCAACGGTTTCAGCAATCTCCTGATGACTTAAACCAAATTCTTCATGGAAACGCTGTAAAGCTAAAGCCTGATCGATCGGATTTAAATCTTGACGTTGAATATTCTCGATTAATGCCAAAGCAATCGCCACTTGATCATTGAGTTCACGCACAATTGCAGGGATTTCTGTCAATCCCGCCATCTGCGCTGCGCGCCAACGACGCTCACCCGCAATAATTTCGTATGGATACTGTTCATCGTCGACAGGACGAATTACAATTGGTTGCATCACACCATGTTTTTCAATCGAAGAAGCAAGCTCTTTTAACTCTTGCTCCTGAATAAAACGACGCGGCTGATACTCCCCACGTTTCAATAAATTGACATCAATCTGCTTGAGTTGACCATGATCTAAAGCTTGTGCTTCAAGTTGCAATTTCTCTTTCTGAATTGAACCTAGTAGCGCATCTAAACCACGACCTTTAGCCAACCCGCGTTTTTTGATGCTCATACAGCACTTCCTTTTTTCACTTTACTTTTCTTCAATATTTCTGCGGCCAAATTCAAATATGCGACCGCACCTTTCGAGCTTTTTTCAAAATAGATCACAGGTAAACCGTGTGCAGGTGCTTCAGCCAAACGGATATTTCTTGGTACAACCGTATCATACAGTTTCTTACCAAAATATTGCTCCAACTCAGCCGAGACATCACGTGTCAATGCATTACGAGCATCGTACATGGTACGTAATACCCCAACAATTTCCAAGTTTGGATTAAGGGCTTTTTGTATACGATCAATTGTTTGGGTTAAATCAGCCAACCCTTCCAAAGCATAATACTCACATTGCATTGGTATAATCACACCAGTGACAGCAGCCAAGGCATTGACCGTAATAAGGCTTAAACTTGGCGCACAGTCGACAATAATATAATCATAAGATGCGGAAATTTCTTGCAATGCATTTTTAAGAATAAACTCGCGTCCATCTTGCTCTGCAATTGCAAGCTCGACACCTGCAAGCTCACGATTTGCGCCTAAAACCTTATAACCCACCTCGGCTTTTTGAATTGCAGTCTCGATCGGAACTTCACCCAGAAGGACGTCGGTTATTGAATAAAGAAGATCATTTTTTTGAACGCCAGACCCCATCGTGGCATTGCCTTGTGAGTCCATATCAATCAACAAGACACGTTTCTTTAAGATCGCCAAGGACGCAGCAAGATTTACGGCTGTCGTGGTTTTCCCGACACCACCTTTTTGGTTTGCAATCGCAATAATTTGAGCCATGATTACCCTTAATATTTTTTATTGAATACGTTGAAGTAAAAGTAAATGACGCTGTTCATCCAATCTTGGTACCCGAAGCTCAATCACTTTACACGAATATTTATCTTTCAACTGCTCAACCTCATCCGTTGGAATTAAGCCTTTCATCGCAGCAATGATGCTCTGCTCATGCATATAAGGTTGTGCCGCATCCACAAAGTCAGACAATGATGCAAAAGCTCGACTTGTAATGACATCGAAATGACCAAGTTCATTGATGCTTTCTTCATTTTCAACACGTGTTTGCACTGCAATTACATTTTTTAGCTTCAAATCTGCGATAAATTGTTTCAAGAAACGAATCTTTTTACCATTTGAATCCAACAACACACAATGACGTTCTGGTTGACACAATGCAATGATCATGCCCGGCATACCACCACCGGTACCCACATCCAACAAACGCCCCTGTGGTAAATCTTTTAAGATACTTAAACTATCCAATAAATGTTTAACCAACATTTCTTTAGGGTCACGAATAGCCGTCAGGTTATATGCCTTATTCCATAGCACTAAAGCATCTTGATATTTCAGTAAGAGTGTTAGGGTTTCTTCGCTTAGGCTTAATCCTAAGGCTTGACTTCCTTGCTTTAATTCTTGAAAAAAAGGATGCATAACGGTGCAACATCTCGATAAATTTGCTGTGCAGTATACCGATTTCTGATACAAGACACAGTAGGACTTGTTGAACGATTATGCAGTTAAACATCTTACAGCATGATAAACTGCACAATCCTCTGTATTTTGCCATTCTTCATACAAATCAAAGATAGACAAGGTATTTTATAAAAGCTCGCCTTGCTGAATTTGTTGATCAAGTTGTTCTAAACGCTCAGGCGTTCCAACATCCACCCAAACGGCTTGCATTTTCTCAGCCGAAACCTGCTGTTGTTGCATCGCTTGCTTTAACAATGGTGCTAACGGTCGCTTTCCACCCTCTAAACCAGCAAACATTTGTGGAGATAATACCGCCACACCACTATAAGTCAGCGCCTCACCCAATTGTGCCTGCTCAAAAGTATAAGCATGCTCATTTGCTAGAACAAAGTCACCTTTTAGATGTTGTGGTGGGTTTTCAACCAACACCAAATGTGCTTGTTTATCCCCCAGCTCAACATTCAACAACGAGGAAAAATCCATCGTCGTCCATACATCACCATTGACCAAGATAAATGGCTGATCACCCAACAACGGCAATGCATTGATGATTCCACCCGCAGTTTCAAGCCCTTCACCTTCATGCGACCATAGAATGTTTACACCAAATTGGCTGCCATCACCTAAATCAGCAACAAGTTTTTCAGCTAACCAAGCCGTATTAATGACGATTTCAGTTATACCAATTTGTTGTAGCTTTTCAATATGCCAAACAATCAATGGTTTCCCACCGACTTCTAACAGAGGTTTTGGCGTATGTAAGGTTAAAGGTCGCATGCGATTGCCCAGACCCGCAGCAAGAATCATCGCTTTCATTATGCCGCAACCTCGTAATTACCATATTTCACAACAAACTTCGGCATCACCACATCACGAATGAACTGCATAAAGTCATTTAATTCATCATAGCCTTGGCTTTCTTCAAGCAAATACCACATCACTCGTGGCAAATCACTTAAATAACCAGATTTTCCGTCGCGCTCAAACAAACGCACAAAAATACCTAGAATTTTGAGATGACGCTGAATCGCCATAAGATCTGCATCACGTTTGAACTGTTCAAAACTACGGCTTTCTCTAGCAGAGCTAGGCAACAAATTATAAAACAGCTCAAACCAGTGATACACACGTTCAGCACTCCATTGCACATAGGCATCACGTGTAATCGAAATGAGATCATAAGTGTCAGCACCAATCACGGCATCCTGAAAATCAATCACACCCAAATCTTGTTCATTCTCAATTTTCATGAGGTTTCGACTATGAAAATCACGGTGCACAATCACTTGTGGTTGATTGGTCGCCTCGACAGCCAGAAAGTCAAATGCTTGCTCAATCGTTTCAAGCTGCTGCTCTGTAGGCTGAATATTCAACGAAGGCAACAACCACTCCGTCAATAATCGCATTTCAGTCATTAACTTTTCATACGAATATGCTGGCAAATGGTCTCGACCATCAATTTGCTGCAATTCGATTAACTGCTTAAAACTCTGCGCATAGTATTGATCGACTGTTTCATCATTTAACAATGTAGATAGTACTACATCACCAAAATCTTCTAACAGCAGCAAACCTTGCGCTAAGTCTTTCGCAACGATATGGGGCACACGAACACCATGCTGATCAAAGAACTCATCAATACTCACAAATGGAATACAATCTTCTTTTTCAGGAGGAGCATCCATCAGCATATATGTTTTGTTTTGTAACTTGATTCGCGCATAGCGGCGGAAGCTAGCATCACCCGCTAAAAAGCTGATCTCGAACTGATCAGATTGCAGCGTGGTATGCAGCCAAGTTTGTATCAATTGTTCACGTTGTGTATTCATTTGCAATAAAATCTAAAACTAGCTGAGATTTTGAAAGCTTAAGTGTAGCCACTTATCAACTTTTTCTCTATGATGCGACAATAATTAATTGTGAATTAGCATATTGGTTAATGAGACAATGAAACATCAGTTTAAATATAATCCTTTAGCAACTGCTATTTTGACACTCTTGTGTGGCGGCTCGATTCAATCAAGTCTCGCAGCGGATCAATCTGTGCCGTTTACGTCTCATGCCTCTACGCTTGACAATACACAGCTCAAAGCCCTTGCTCAACAGGAGCAAGAGACTTATGCAGGAGAAAAATTTTTCCAGCAATATTATGTTGACAAGTCTGCGCCAGAAGCACAATTACGCAACAATCAATATTTAAGTTCAGCTTTCTGTCAAGGCACATGGGTCACACCGATCAACCCAGTCACCAAAACTGCTGTTCAGAATGCAACAACATCCGTCATTACAGCCGATTATGGACACTACGATCCAAATGGCGACTCTGTTTTGCAAGGTAATGTTGTGATTGATCAAGAAGGTCGTATGATTCGTGCAGATCACGTCATTCTTGATTCCACGCAAACTCATGCCAATGCACAAGGTCGTGTTCAACTTGCACAAGCTGGCTTACTCACCCAAAGTGATCAGATCAACTACAACTTAAAGACTCAAACCGGCGATTTAAACAATAGTTTTTATATCACCGAACAACAGCATGCGCACGGTCATGCCAACCAAATTCGACGTCAAAATGAAAATCTAGTTGTTTTTACAGATGCAAGCTATACTGCGTGTCCACCTGGCCAAAAACCAGCATGGAAAATCCAAGCTAAGCAAATCGAACTTAATCAAGAGACTGGGCGTGGTGTCACACGTGGCACAAAACTCTATGTAAAAGATGTACCTGTAATTGCTGTACCTTATTTTAACTTCCCCATAGATGACCGACGCACTACTGGTATGCTAAGCCCTAACTTTGGCTATAGTAACGATGGTGGCGCCCAACTCTCAGTCCCTGTCTATCTGAATTTAGCACCAAACTACGACTTAACACTTACACCAAGTTTTATGAGTAAACGTGGTGTTAAGTTAGATGCCGAATACCGCTACATGACTGAAAACTTCGGTTCAGGTCAAATTTGGGGTGGCTATATACCAAATGATAAAGAGTACGATAAAGAAAATCGCTCAGACCTACACTTTATTCATAATTGGAACATCAATGACCAATGGTCAACCTACTTAGAATATAATTACGCATCTGATAAAGATTATTTTTCTGATTTCAATAATAACCCCAACACGAGAACCGATTTAAACTTACGTCGTGCTTGGGAGCTTAATTATCGAAATGGTATTCCTGGACTCAAAGCACAATTAAAAGTTGAAGATTTTCAAACTTTAGATAAAACCATTAAGGATGCAGATAGGCCCTATGCTCGACTTCCACAATTTTTATTAAATTATACAATTGGGGACCCACAAGGTTTACAGTACGAGTTTAATAATGATACCGCTTATTTCAAAAAATCTATTAGTGATGGCTCTGCCTTAGAGTCTAGTGGTACACGTATTTACAACCAGTTTGCAGTACGCTATAACCACATTACTCCATCATGGTTTTATGTCATTCCAGAAGTATCTATACGTAGTATCAACACCTTCTTTGATCAAGACTCTAAAGAAGGGCGCGGACTTTCTACCTCAGATGACTTAGAGAAATCCGTTGTCGTCCCTCAATTTACGCTTGCGACAGGTTTGACCTTTGAAAAAGATGGTAAATACCTACAAAGTATTTCCCCTCGTGCTTTCTATGCCTATTCACCATATAAAAAGCAAGACGACTATCCGAACTTCGACTCGACTACAGCCTCGATCAGCTATGACCAACTTTTCAATCCTTACCGCTTTTATGGACATGACCGCCTAGAAGATAATAACTTTTTATCTTTAGGTCTAACTTACAGTCTATTGGATATGGAAGGTTTGGAGCGTATTCGTGCTAGTGTCGGTCAAAGTTACTACTTCAACGATCGTCGTGTCAGTTTAAATGAAGAACTTGATCGCTTTGATACACAAAGTCGCACAGGACCAATCGTGAGCTTATCTAGCCAACTGAATCAGAATGTCACTATTAGTGCAAACTCAGCTTGGATGTCAAATGGAGATAACGCACAACGCGATTTCCAAGCCTACTACACGGGTGATAAAGGCAATCTCTACAATGTCGGTTATTTCTACCGAAAAGACATTAAAGATCGCCAAGATGCATATGACCAAGTTGTTGCATCCTTTATACAACCTGTAAAAGATAATTGGCGTATTATGGGTCATGCTCAATATGACCTAGACAACAATTTGATACGAGAATATTTACTTGGCGTAAATTATGAATCATGTTGTTGGGCTGTCTCAGTTTATGGCCGTTCTTACTATAACGACTTGGATGATCCAAACCTTCCAGATGTAAGTAGAAAGCGTGCTGTAATGGCAGAATTTACACTCAAAGGTCTAGGCGCTTTAAACAATAAACTTGCTTCTCTTCTCGAGAATAGAGTTTTAGGCTTTAACAAAATCAATCAATCTTGGACACAACGTTAATGAAGATAAAACATTTTCAACATATCTTTAGAGCCACTGTTCTCGCTGCCCTAATTTCTTCATCAATGCATAGCGTTGCTCAACCTACGGATGAGGTTGTTGCAATTGTAGATAGTAGTGTCATTCTCAGAAGTGATTTAGTGCAAGGAATTGCTGAAACCGAACACCAGTTAAAAGCGCAAAATAAGCCAGTCCCTCCACAACAATACTTACAAATGCAGGTTTTGGATCAACTTATTGTTCGCCAAGCCCAACTGGAACAAGTAAAGCGGTATGGTATTAAAGCTGATGAAAATAGCTTAAATGCGGCGGTATTGAGAGTTGCAAACCAGTCTGGTTCAAGCACACTCTCCGCTTTCCAGCAAAAGCTAGATGCGATTGCACCGGGTACTTATGAAAACTTACGTAATCGTATTGCTGAAGATCTCGCAATTGGCCGTCTGCGCCAACAACAAGTCATGTCTCGCATCAAAATCAGCGATCATGATGTTGAAAACTTTTTAAACTCACCAGAAGGTCAAGCCGCACTTGGTACGCAAGTTCATGTCATCCATATGCGTATTGCTGGTGAAAATACCGCTGAAGTACAAAAAGTTGCTCAAGAAGTAAGAAAATCTCTAACCACGAGTGATGATCCTAAAGCCATCAGCACCAAGTTTTCGACTTCAGCAGTTACCGTTGATGGTGCAGATATGGGCTTCCGCTCTTTATCAGACATTCCAACAGAGCTATCTGCACGCATTACCCCATTAAAAGTCGGACAAACGACTGAACTGGTTAACGTTCGTGATGGCACACATGTCTTAAAATTGCTTGATCGCAAACAAAATGATCAAAAAGCCCTAGTACCCCAATATCAAACACGCCATATCCTCATTCAATCATCAGAGGTTGTTAGCCTTGATCGTGCCAAACAAATGATTGATAGTCTCTATAATCGAGTCAAGGCTGGTGATGATTTTGCGACCCTTGCTGCAACTTATTCAAATGATCCTGGTTCAGCTCGTGATGGCGGAAGTCTTGGTTGGGTGAGTCCAGGTGTGATGGTGCCAGAGTTTGACAAGATCATGAAAGACATACCTGTTGGACAAGTAAGTGAACCGTTCCAAAGCCAATTTGGTTGGCATATTTTAGAAGTTATGGACACTCGCCAACAAGATATGACCAAAGAAGCCCAAGAACGTATGGCTCGTCAGATCTTAGGTGAGCGCCAGTTTGAAATGGAAGTAGATAGTTGGTCACGTGAACTTCGTGCCAATGCCTACGTTGAAATCAAAGATGTTAGCTTAGATGCAAAAGCACAATAAGCATCAGTATCCACCTTCAAGAAAATGCCAGCTTATCGCTGGCATTTTTTTATAGCTGAAATAAAAAACAGCGACAATTGCCGCTGTTTTTAATTCATCACAAATCAGTTTTATTTGTAACGATCAACCATTTTCTCTAAAGAAATTGGGCGAATCTTATCTGCATTACCCGCTGTACCAAATGCTTCGTAACGAGCAACACAAATATCTTTCATTGCTTCAACAGTTTCACCAAAGAATTTACGCGGATCAAACTCACTTGGTTTCTCAGCCATCATACGACGCATTGCGCCTGTAGAAGCCAAACGCAAATCGGTATCAATATTAATCTTACGCACACCATGCTTGATCGCTTCAACAAGCTGATCTACTGGTACACCATAAGTTTCTTTAATATCGCCGCCATATTGGTTGATTACCGCCAACCACTCTTGTGGTACAGAGCTTGAACCATGCATCACAAGATGCGTGTTTGGTAGCGCAGTATGGATTTCTTTAATGCGATCAATTGCCAAGATATCGCCTGTAGGTGGACGAGTAAACTTGTACGCACCATGTGAAGTGCCTACAGCAATCGCCAAAGCATCTACATTCGTATCTGTAACGAATTGAGTTGCTTCTTCAACAGAGGTTAAAAGCTGAGAATGATCCAGTACACCTTCTGCACCTACACCATCTTCTTCACCAGCCATACCAGTTTCAAGGCTACCCAAGCAACCGATCTCACCTTCAACTGAAACACCACATGCATGCGCCAATGCAACCACACGACGTGTTACATCAACATTATACTCATACGAAGTTGGCGTTTTACCATCTACACCCAATGAACCATCCATCATCACCGAGCTAAAGCCCAACTGAATCGAACGTTGGCAAATATCAGGACTTGTACCATGATCTTGGTGCATTACCACAGGAATATGTGGCCACTCTTCAATCGCCGCCAAAATGAGATGACGCAAGAAAGGTGCACCTGCGTATTTGCGTGCACCAGCCGAAGCTTGCACGATTACAGGTGAGTTTGTCGCATCTGCAGCAAGCATAATTGCGCGCATTTGTTCTAAGTTGTTTACGTTAAACGCTGGTACGCCGTAGTTATGTTCTGCAGCGTGGTCCAAGAGCTGGCGCATCGAGATTAGAGCCATAATATCCTCCCAGGTAATGCGCCATATTCTACATGTTGATCTATTTCAATTCAGCAACTAATCGCAGGATTTCAAAAAAAAACTGAATCTTTTGTGTAATTTGCGTATCAAGACACACTTACAAATAAAAAAGACCAAATCAAAAAATGATTTAGTCTTCTATGATTCAAATGTTTGGTTTTAAAACAACCAAATCACTCTATTTACTTAAATCTAGCAATAGCCTTCCATTCGAGTCAGCGGTAATTTTTTACCAATCGCTTTTTCAATCTCAGGTAAATAAAATGCATCATCTTCTGACAAGAAACTAATACTCACACCCTGCGCACCTGCACGCCCAGTACGACCAATACGATGCACATAATCGTCAGATTGTTCAGGCAGAGTAAAATTAATGACATGTGAAACACCATCCACATGGATACCACGACCCGCAACATCCGTTGCAATCATAATATTATTCTTGCCATTCTTAAATTGATCTAGCATTTTCACGCGCTTATCTTGCGCAATTTCACCGGATAACATCCCAACTCGATAACCATCGCGTTTTAAATGATCATACAAACGACGTACTTGATCACGACGGTTTGCAAAGATCATGACCTTATCAATCGGTTCATCACGAAGTATTTCTTGTAAAAGCTTATACTTATCTTGCTTCGCAACCATATAAACTCGTTGCTCCACATCACTATTGGTCTTTTGCTCTGGTTCGATTTCAACCGTTACAGGCTCAAACAACCATTGACGTGCAAGATTTAAGACGTCATAACTAAATGTTGCAGAAAATAATAATGTTTGACGTTGCTCTTTAGGCGAGGAAAAACGAACAATTCTTTTTACAGAAGGAATAAAACCCATATCAAGTAAACGGTCAGCCTCATCAATCACTAAAAATTCGATGCGATCCAACCAAACTTCTTTTTGTTCAACAAAATCAATTAAACGCCCCGGTGTTGCGACAATAATATCAACAAAGTTGCGATCCAACATTTTCTTTTGCTTATCGAAATCCACACCACCCAACAAGGTCACAACATGCAAATCTGAAAATTTTGTAAGTGCCTGTGCATCACTTTCGATTTGCAAAGCCAACTCACGAGTAGGTGCCAAAATTAACGCACGCGGCTCACCACGAAAGCGCTGGTCTTGAATCGGATTATTTAATAGATCATTGATCACACTCACCAAAAAGGCAGCTGTTTTACCTGTACCTGTTTGTGCTCGACCAATGGCATCATGCCCTGCTAGCGTATATTTCAAAACCTTTTGTTGAATTGGGGTCATCTGAGTAAAACCCAAAGCATCAATCGCTTTTTTCAACTGCGGATGTAAATTTAAGGTTTCAAAACCTGGTGTCATATATGCTCTCGAACCATCAATGACCAAAACAAAGTCGTTATTATAAACAAAAACGCCCCAATATAACATTGGAGCGTTTCATATTGCATTAAAGCAATAAAACAAATTAGTCTAAAGGCTGAACGTTTTCAGCTTGGAAACCTTTTTGTCCTTGAACTACGCTGAATTCAACGCGTTGGCCGTCACGTAAAGAACGGTGACCGTCGCCCATAATTGCGCGGAAATGAACAAATACGTCATCACCACCATTACGCTGAATAAAACCAAAGCCTTTAGTGTCGTTAAACCACTTTACTACGCCTTGTTCACGAGCTGTCATAAGTCAATCCTCAGATATTGAAAGATAAGGACCTTCCGGTGTTGCAAACAGCAGAGCCAACAAGGTTTTAAAATTTTTTATAATTTTAAAGCTTGTAATCATTCTGTAAAACTAACAACAATTTCCGGTTACATCCATTTGTTATAGGTTTTAGTACAATCTAATTGTATTAAACACCCCCTAAAACGCACCGAGCTTAACATGGGTTTCTAACAATTAATAGATTTATTTTAAGTTATTTCCCCTGTTTCTATTGATTTCGTACGATTATTTGGTTGCATTTTTAATAAAACTTTTTCTCTAAAAGCCTTTCAAAATTTGTTAAGATCATTTTGAATGAAGTTATTTAAATGATTATGACCTTTACACTTTCTAGCTCAACTGAAGTTATTGATGCTTTAGGGCAACCCTGTCCGATGCCACTACTTTTGCTCAAACGCGCCCTAAAAAAAGCAAACGGTAAAATACAATACCTATTAAAGTCTTCTGATCCACATAGTGAAATTGATGTAACACGATATTGCCAAATTCAGCAACTACAATGCCAAGTCCAAAAAGTTTCAGAAAATGAATTCCACTATTTAATTGAATCTCTTTAGGGTTTTTCCAATTTACTTTTTTTGTTAAACTCTTGGTAAAGATAGATTTACATTTATATACTCAAATTTCCTTAATGATGAAGCACATTCGCATTAAGATGAAATTGCTGACTCAATACCATCCTATAAGGAGACTCCATGACTACTGACAGCAGCAATCAATTGATGCCCCTGTCATTGTCTGCGCCTGGCGTAAACCTTGGTGCATATATCAGTACTGTCAATCAAATTCCGATCTTAACGGCCGAGCAAGAAAAAGAACTTGCTGATCGTTATTATTACGACCAAGACCTTGATGCTGCCAAGCTATTGGTCATGTCACATTTACGCTTTGTGGTGCACATCGCGCGTAGCTACGCAGGCTACGGATTACCACAAGGTGATTTGATCCAAGAAGGCAATCTTGGATTAATGAAAGCAGTAAAACGTTTCGATCCAAATATGGGCGTTCGTTTAGTCTCTTTTGCTGTACATTGGATCAAAGCTGAAATTCATGAATATGTGATTCGTAACTGGCGTATCGTCAAAATTGCGACCACCAAGGCTCAACGTAAATTATTTTTTAATTTACGTAGTCTAAAAAAATCAAGCAAAAAGCTGACGCTTGAAGAAGCAAAAGCCATAGCACGTGATTTAAATGTCACAGCAGAACAAGTGATTGAAATGGAAGGTCGTTTAACCGCTTATGATGCTGCATTTGAAGCACAAGGCGATGACGATGATGACACACCTCATACCGCACCAGCGCTTTATTTAGAAGATAGCCGTTACGACCCTGCTCGACTTGTCGAAGAACAAGACTACGAAGAGCAAAGTACTGCTGCTTTACATGAGGCAATGGATCAGTTGGATGACCGATCGCGTAATATTTTACAACGCCGTTGGCTAGATGATGATAAGTCTACCTTGCATGAGCTTGCTGCTGAATATAATGTTTCTGCCGAACGTATTCGCCAGCTAGAAAAAAATGCAATGGAAAAAATCAAAACCGCGATGTCAGCGAGTTAAAATACAACAAAAGGGCTATAAGCCCTTTTGTTGTATTTGGCTATGCTTAACTTTCTGAATATGGTAACTTTACCACTCAAATTTCTAGTTACATTGTAATTATGTGGATAGCGATCTCTGCGCTGAATCTTGCGCTTGCGGTGATGCTCGGTGCCTTTGGCGCACATGGCTTAAAATCTTTTGCTACGCCAGAACAACTTACTTGGTGGGCTACCGCAACACAATACTTCTTCTATCATGCCATTGGTTTGCTTATCTTGGCTGTATTAAATAAAACCACACCAACCTTCCCAATAAAAATTCCTTTTATTTTGATTCAAATTGGTATCCTCTTTTTCTGCGGTTCGTTGTACATTATGGCGCTTGGCTTACCTAGAATATTAGGTGCAATCACCCCGATTGGTGGTGCATTTATGATTGTGGGTTGGGTGCTACTCGCATGGCAAGCAATCAAGCATGCGAAATAAGGATTTATCATGCAAATCTATCTAAATGGCGAGTTAACTGACACGTCTTGCGAAAACCTACAGCAACTGATTCAAGACTTAGCCCTAGAAGGCAAACGCTTCGCTGTAGAAAAGAATCAACAGATCATTCCGAAAAGTAAACTTGAGCAAACAACAATTGCTCCTGAAGATCGTATTGAAATTATTCAAGCTGTTGGTGGCGGCTAATTGGCTAAAAATGGAGTAATAAGCCCATGCAAGATTCCCCTTTAATTATTGGTTCACGTACTTTTCAATCACGTTTATTGGTTGGAACTGGTAAATATAAAGATTTAAATGAAACTGATTTAGCCATCCAAGCCAGTGGTGCTGAGATTGTCACGGTGGCGATTCGTCGTGTAAACATTGGACAGCACCCAGATCAACCCAACTTACTTTCAGTGATTCCACCTGAGAAATACACGATCCTGCCAAATACCGCAGGCTGTTTCGATGCAGATAGCGCAATTCGTACTTGTATGTTGGCTCGTGAATTACTTGATGGTCATAACTTGGTCAAGCTCGAAGTGCTTGGTGATGAAAAAACCTTATATCCAAATGTGACAGCGACGCTTAAAGCGGCTCAAACATTGATTGATGATGGTTTTGAAATCATGGTCTACACTTCAGATGATCCAATTGTCGCTCAAGAACTTGAAAGCATGGGCTGTGTTGCGATTATGCCTTTGGGCAGTTTGATTGGCTCTGGTTTAGGGATTCTCAATCCGCATACGATTTCAATCATCAAAGAAAATGCCAAAGTTCCTGTGTTAGTTGATGCAGGTGTAGGTACAGCAAGCGATGCTGCAATTGCGATGGAACTAGGCTGCGATGGTGTATTGATGAACACGGCGATTGCGGCTGCTCAAAACCCGATTTTGATGGCTTCAGCGATGAAGAAAGCTGTTGAAGCTGGTCGTGAGGCATTTTTAGCAGGTCGTATGCCACGTAAGCGTATGGCGAATGCAAGCTCACCTGAAACGGGTTATTTCTTTAAATAAGCTATGCGTTAAGGGGCAATATAAAGCCCCTTCTTCTATCAACTTATATTTATCGTGATTCCAAGTTAACAAGATGAATAATATTTTCTTGGTGGGATAACAAAGCAATTTTTTGCAAAACATCAGGTTTTAAATCTGCTATTTTTGTTTTTTCCATCCATGAAATAATCTGAGATTCCCCTCCCTCTAGATAGGATAGTTTTGGCTGAATCTGACCTTTATAAATGTATAAAAATTCATGAAATTGCTCTTGGGATACAACGTCACAAAAGAAGTTTTCAACAATTGCAAAAAGTACAGGTGAGTTAAAAGCTTCTCCCGTTTCCTCAAATACTTCTCGTTGAATTCCCTCAAGCGTTGTTTCAGAAAATTTTAATCGACCACCCACCAAAGAAATTGTTCCATCTGGGAATGCAGATACTAAAATTTGATCTTCGTGTTCTATCCATGCCGCCACACGAATATTGAGTTTTCCCTCGGCTACTTTTAATGTTAGATCTTTCACTGCATACTCAAAAAGTTGTTTAATCTCTGTATTTTATTATATTTTTTAATCCGAAATAAAAATCTTTATCTCTTTTATTTGGATAAAATAAACACTAAGCGTTAATTACATTCCCCAAATTATTTTTAGCGCTGTGCTCGAAACACTTCTGAAAATATTCCGTTTGATAAAGCGGTTCAGTCTGATAAAAATGCTGTAAAACCTCTTTTCGTTTTATTTTATATATTTCTGGATCAACCCAAGCATATTCCTGCTGAATCTGCTGTTCATATTCCACAAAACGTTCTGCTGAAGCCGCTAGAATCGCTAAATCAATATCTAATAAAAACTGTAAGTCCAGTTCTTCAGTCGGCTCATGCTTTTGCGTGGCAACAATCCAACGCTTTATTTTCTGAACAATCTCTCTTGTTAAATCTTGAGCCAAGTACTGTTCAAATAGTTCAGCACTTTTCAGCTCATTATTTTTTGCTTGCGGATCATAAACTGCATCATGAAACCAAAGTGCCAATGCAACAGCATGATCATCATTTAAATCAGATCGAATCGTTTCGAGTAAAACCAAGCACTCATACAAATGCTGAACCGTATGATATGCGCGTTGCTTTTGACTATAAGCAGCAATCAGTTTATTAAAAATTTTTTGAGGTTCAGAAAACTGATAGTGCTGATGCAACTCACACCATGATTTTTCTAATGTAGATAAATATTGCTGCATATTCATTCATCTCTACATTGCTTGATTCAGCCACTTTGCCAATGATTCGGCATCTTTACGATCAAGAAAAAGCTGATACAGGGTACAAGAACCAAATTCATGTCTCAGTTCCTGTTGACGTACTGGGTGATTGCCAAAACGAAAACGTCTTGTTCCATCCGTATCTAATGGCAAAGCATAAACCCCATAACTACGCGGTTCTGTCAAATGTCCTTTAATACAGACTTGATCAGATGAAATCGCATGTTTTAATAAATGTTCTTTGCTTAACATCTCAACCCACCCACGACAAACTCAGGATGACTACTGTTCATCCCGTTTAAATACAAGTTCTTTATTCGATGAACTTTCTGCATCAAAGTAATATCCTTCACTATTAAATGCTTTTAATTGTTCTGCTTGGCTCAATTGATTTTCAATTAAGTATCTTGCCATTAGACCACGTGCTTTTTTCGCATAGAAGCTAATCACTTTATATTTTCCATTTTTTTGATCTAAGAAAACAGGTTTGATAATTTCCGCCTGAATTTTCTTTTCATTCACAGATTTATAATATTCGTCAGAAGCTAAATTTACCAACACTTTTGCATCGATATTTGCTAAATCTTGATTAATTTGATCAGTGATAATATCGCCCCAAAACTCATATAAGTTATGTGCACGTGTATTCTTTAACTTTGTTCCCATTTCCAAACGGTATGGCATCATGAGATCTAAAGGACGTAACAAACCATAAAGCCCCGACAACATCCTTAAATGCTGCTGTGCAAAATCAATATCTTGGTCGTCTAAATGATAGGCATCTAAACCTGTATAAACATCACCTTTGAATGCAAATATCGCTTGACGAGCATTGGAAAAATCAAAATCTGAATTCCAATCACGAAAACGCTCTACATTGAGATTGGCAATTTTTTCACTCACAGTCATCAAAGATGCGATTTCAGTCGCTGAAAGTTTACGACAAACCTCGATCAACCGTTGTGATTGTTCCAATAAACGTGGCTGCGTGTGTGTATCTGTTGGTAAAGCTGTTGTGTAATCAAGTGTTTTAGCAGGAGAAATTAGAGCAAGCATATTCAATCAATATCAATTTATCTTGGCTAAACTATAACAGTTGAGAATTTTTAATGCCAATTCGTGTTTTCATTCTTCATTATCGGTAAAATAGTGGATTCTTCCATAATTCATTACGTACTTTATGTCTGAGCAACTATTCATCCAAGGTCCTGTTGGTCAAATCGAAATATTTGTTGATCAACCCAAAGGTGAAATCACAGGTTTTGCAGTCGTCTGTCACCCCCATCCATTACAAGGGGGCACACCCAATCACAAAGTGCCTGTTTTATTAGCGCAAATTTTTAATGAAATGGGCTGTATCGTGTATCGTCCAAGTTTTCGCGGTTTAGGTGGTAGCGAAGGCACACATGATCAAGGTCATGGTGAAACTGATGACATTATGGCAGTGATTGAATATGCACGCGATAAACATGCAGGCTTAACGTTCCATGCGGGTGGCTTTAGTTTTGGTTCACATGTCTTGGCCAAATGCCAAGCGCAACTCAGTGAAGATCTACGCCCGAAACAATTAGTTTTGTGTGGCTTACCAACAGGTTCAGTGGTTGATTTACGTCACTACAAAACTCCTGAAATTAATGGTGATATCCTGTTTGTACATGGCGAACAGGATGACATTACCCTGCTCTCAGATATGATCGCTTGGACAAAGCCTCAAAAACACCCGATTACCATCATGCCTGGTGCAAATCATTTCTTTACAGGTTATTTAAAACAATTACGTCAAGTGATCACTCGCTTTTTAAAAGTGTAGACTTAACAACAAATTATTAAGAAAAATATACTTCTTTTGAGTCCCATGTCTGTTATATCAGTACAGATGAATAGGCATTAGGGTTCTTTGATGAAATTAAATAAAAAACAGGGACTATTTTTAAAACACACAATTGAGTATTGGCAACAACAAGGAACGATTACACCTGACGTTGCCAATGATCTTAAAAGTAGCTTTTCCATTCGATCTTTTGATTGGGAACGACTAGCAAAATATTCATTTTGGATCTCGATGATTTGCACAGTGATTGCAGTTGCTGCAATCACCCTAGACGAATGGTTAATGACAATACTTGAACAATTATTTTTAAATTCAAAAGTCATCCCATGTCTTATCTTTGCTGCTGCGGCCGCTGCTTTTTATATATTTGCCTATCGTCGCCGTAAAACCAAGCCCTTACATCACTTTAGCAATGAAGCGATTATTTTTGCTGGTGTACTTTCTACAGCCGTTTCCGTGGCATATTTTGGACAAGCGATTGATACTGGTAGCGGACATTTCTCGTTGCTATTTTTACTTTCAACAATCATTTACGCTGCACTGGCTTTCTGGTTTCCTTCCAAATTGATTTGGATCTTTTCTCTGCTTTCGCTCGGCTCTTGGTTTGGGACTGAAACAGGCTATATGTCTGGCTGGGGTGCGTACTATTTAGGTATGAACTTTCCTTTGCGCTTTGTGTTATTTGGCGGTGTGCTGATTGGGCTCAGTCTATTGTTTAAACGTCACGCGCGTTTTTCTGACTTTGCGCATTCAACCTATGTCATGGGTCTGCTTTATCTATTTATTGCTTTATGGATTCTTTCAATTTTTGGCAACTATGGTGATTTAAATAGCTGGTACAACGTTAAACAATACGAGCTACTTCATTGGGGCATCTTATTTGCATTTGTTGCTATCATTGCCATTATATATGGCTTAAAACACGATGATGCCACTTCACGCGGTTTTGGTATTACCTTTTTATTTCTAAACTTATATACCAAATATTTTGAGTTCTTTTGGATTGGTATGCATAAAGCAATCTTCTTTATCATACTGGCGGCTTCGTTTTGGTGGATTGGTCGACATGCAGAAAAACTTTGGAATTTAGAGTTTTTATCTAGCCAATCGCAGCGTAAGAAACAACAACCTGATCAAGCTGAATAACTACTGAAAATCACTCCAACTCAAGCCAAACCGAGCCAAATACTTTTTGACTCGGTCACTATCATTGGTGGTATTTCTTTGCTGGCGTGAAGCAGCAAAAAGTTGTCGCCCAGCATCCGCCATTGATTTTGCATTTTCACAAACCTCAAGCACACCACGTAGCTGAATCTGGTCAAATTCATCAATTTCCATTAATTGCATTTGATCTAAATATTTCAGCAAAATATCTTGATCATTTTCATCATGTGAATGTTTCTGAATAGACCACAATTGTTTTAAACGATGAATCTCTTTTTCCACTGTTTCAGAGCGAATCAACTCTCCACTCGATAAAGTTGCTAACCGCGTCACACTTGCGGTTAAATCACGAAAATTTCCCTGCCATGATGCTTCTTTAGACTTGGCAAATTTCAAATACTCATCAAGGGCATCTCGTTGAAAACGAAGTTGACGTTGATGATTAGCAGCAAAACGTTGTAGCTCGAACTCAATATTCGGCGCGATATCTTCAACACGATCTTTCAGATTTGGCAAAAAGAAAGTCCATGTATTGAGTCGCGCCCATAAGTCCTCGCGAAAACGTCCTGCTTGCACCTCGGTTCTCAAATCTCGATTTGTCCCCGCAATCATTTGAAAATCTGCCTGAACTTCCTTATCACTACCTACTGGAAAAAAGGATTTATCTTCGAGTGCTTTGAGCAACATGGCTTGCTCATCTAATCCAAGCTCGCCAATTTCATCTAAAAATAAAATGCCCTGATCTGCACTTTTTAACAAACCTATCCGAGAAGCTGCTGCGCCTGTAAAGGCTCCTTTAATATGCCCAAACAAACTCGACATGGCACTGTCACCACGTAAAGTGGCACAATTCACATCAATAAACCGCCCACTCAAATGAAACTTGTCTTTCTTTAGTTGAAATATCTGTTTAGCCAAATGAGATTTTCCAACACCTGTTGCACCCATAATCAAAATCGGCGCACTAGACCGTGTTGCGACCAATTCAACTTCACTAATCAGCTGATTAAAATCAAGATTATAGGTTGAAATATTGGCTTTGAGCTGTTGCCAGTTTTCCTGTTGCTCATCTTCAAAACGCTGCTTTAAGACATCATATCTAGACAAGTCCAAATCTATAATGCGATATTCACCTTCTGGTGTTTTCTGTTGATTTGGCGCACTTTGGATCAGCTTGGCTGGTAAATAGTTCGCATCGACCAAAAGATACCAACAAATTTGGCCAACGTGCGTTCCAGTCGTAATGTGCAAAAGATAGTTATTTTTTTCGGTATCAAATGAATATGTTTTTACAAAATCATAAAGTGCACCATAAACCTCAGCAAAATCCCAAGGATCACGAATACTCACTCGATGACCTAATATTGTTGTAGATGGAGACACATCCTTTGCATCTTCAGCAATAAACTTCACCAAATTATGATGTTGGCGATCATGCAATAAGACCAGCTCATCTACAATTAGATCATCATGCATCAATAGGCTCAATGTTGGACGCCACCGTTGCCAGCGATCGATCTTGCGACCTTGATCTAGTGTTGAACCCACAAAGCCAATTACGACTGTCTTTTTTGCATTCGCCATGATTTCTATAAAATTTTATAAATGTCTATAATATACAATACGCATTTAAGTGAAAAATTCCAACAATATGCTTCATTTTACTTTTTTAGGTACATCTTCAGGTGTACCCACACTCACTCGTAATGTTTCAGGTTTAGCGATACGAAACAGTAAAAACAAAGATTGGATCTTGGTCGATGCTGGTGAGGGTACACAACACCGTATTCAACAAGCCAAGCTTTCTTTACAAAACCTGATTGCGGTTTGTATTACCCATGTACATGGCGATCATTGTTATGGGCTAGTCGGCTTATTGGCAAGTGCTGGCATGAATGCACGTACTGCACCCTTAATCATTATTGCCCCCAAAGAAATTCAACAATGGTTTGAAGCAACTACACAACTCACCGATCTCCACCTTCCGTATCCGCTCAACTTTATTGATGTCAATGAAGCGACTCAAATACAGCCATTAACGGATGAACTTTCAATTCAAGCCCACCCACTTAGCCATCGCGTACCAAGCTTTGCCTTTAGTATTATCACGCAACACACTCAAAATAAATTAGACACACAGGCTTTAATTCAACTTGGTGTACCTAAAGGTAAAGCTTGGGGTGATTTGCAACAAGGCAAAGATATCCAGTTCGATGATCAAACCTTGAAAGCCAGTGATTTTATTCAAACCCATATACAGCGCGTTCACGCGATAGTTGGTGGTGACAATGATCGTCCTGAGTTATTAGCTCAGCCATGTCAAGATGCTCAACTGTTGATTCATGAAAGCACCTACACTCAAGCAGTTCTGGATAAAGTTGGGCAAGGTCCGATGCATAGTTCAGCAAAAATGGTGGCTGAATTTGCTCAGCAGCAAGGATTAGGCAATATCATTCTCACTCACTTTAGTCCGCGACATCAAGACAGTGCTGGGCAGCAAGCCATCGCCGAGGAAGTCAGAGCGTTTTACAAAGGTAATTTTTATTTAGCTCATGATTTTGATCAATTTAGCTTAGATGAAACTGGTCAGCTTTTGAAAATCAGCAAATCATCTTAATGGCATATCGACTTAGCCAAAAACACACATATATCTATAAAGATATTTCAATATCTTTATAGATATATTTTTATTTATAAAAAACTTCATAAATTCCATCCAAAAATAGATTTAAAATATTTTGTTTATAATTATCAATGTATTAAAAATATATGATTTTATTTTTATAAAGTTGGCACAGTCGCTGCAATAGTATAAGCACACAACATCATTGGGATATTGTGAATAACACCTGCCTGCAAACGCTTGGCAGGCAGGCTTTGAAAGGAAAAATGAAAATGTCTGTCATTGAACAAGTCAATCAACAAGCTCAAATTGAACAAGAACAGCAACAACGTGCTTATCAAGTTCTACATAGTGAAAAAAGTATGCCTGTGAAAATGTGGACCAAAGGTGTTCTTGTTGATGACAACTCAAAACAACAATTATTACAAACTGCCCAAATGCCATTTATTTATAAATGGATGGCGGTAATGCCAGACGTGCACTTTGGTTTAGGGGCAACCATTGGAAGTGTGATTCCAACCAAAGGCGCGATTATTCCTGCGGCTGTTGGCGTCGATATCGGTTGTGGAATGATGGCAACTCGTACGAACTTAACCGCTTCTGATTTACCAGATAACTTACACGGATTACGTACTGAACTTGAACGTTTAATTCCACATGGAATGACTAAAGGTCGAGGACGAGATCGCGGGTCTTGGGAAAACCCACCTGAAATGGTGGATCAGGCTTGGGCAGACTTAGTGGCTGATTTTGAGTTGATTTGTGCAAAGCACCCTCGTCTTAAAAACACCAACAATCGCAAGCAATTGGGAACTTTAGGAACAGGAAATCACTTCGTTGAAGTCTGTTTAGATGAACATGATCATGTTTGGATTATGTTGCACTCAGGTTCTCGCGGTGTAGGTAATGCCATCGGAAATCATTTTATCGAGCTTGCACGAAAAGATATGCAAAAGCATTTCATTAATTTGCCGAATAAAGACTTGGCTTATTTAGTCGAAGGAACTGAGCATTTCGATGATTATTGGTTTGCTGTCGGTTGGGCGCAGCGCTTTGCCATGAAAAACCGTGAAATTATGATGCAATCTGCGATTAAAGCTTTAGCCATGATTATCCCAAAACCGTTCCAAGCACGATTGGAAGCCGTGAATTGCCACCATAACTACGTGGAAAAGGAAGAACACTACGGTGAAGAAGTGATGGTGACACGTAAAGGTGCTGTTCGTGCACGTTTAGGTGAGTATGGAATCATTCCCGGTTCAATGGGAGCCAAGTCCTTTATTGTACGTGGTCTTGGAAATCAGGAGTCTTTTTGTTCATGTTCGCATGGTGCAGGTCGTGTGATGAGCCGTGCTGAAGCAAAACGTCGCTTTACCGTAGAAGATCAGATCGCACAGACTGAAGGTGTGGAATGCCGTAAAGATGCTGCTGTGATTGATGAAATTCCATCGGCTTATAAACCAATTGAAGATGTGATGAAAGCTCAACAAGATTTGGTTGAAGTGGTATATACATTAAGACAAGTGGTATGTGTTAAGGGGTGATGATGAAAAAGGATTGTTTAGATATTCGGAGCTATAGAATCAGGGCAAATGAAGAAGCTCATCTCCTTCTACCTGAGCAATCCTATTACATCATTCTGATTGTGGATACTAAGCAAATCCTGCCTGAATGGCGTAATTGGATTTGTGAGCAGATTGTCTATTCAAAACTATGCACTCAGGCAATGGTGACAGGATATGAGTGCTCCATTTGGGATGATATTTTAGATGAAGCTTATTTAGGTTTTCACAATTATCAACCGCCTATTGATCATTGTTTCATGACAACTTGGCATGAAAATGAAACTTTAGATGAGGTTATTGAATTTGCAAAATTTAGTATGGAATTGGAAGATGTTTCAAACTTAGCAATTGTACATATTGAATAAAAGGTAAATAAAATGAAACTCGCAGAAGCACTTTTACTGCGAAGCGATCAACAAAAAAAGCTCGCTTCATTAAAACAACGGATCAATGCCAATGTATTGGTACAAGATGGTGATGAACCCAGCGAAGATCCAAATGAACTGATCAAACAAGTGTTTGCTTTAACCCAAGAAAGCGATCAATTAATTTGTCGTATTCATTTGACCAATGCACAAGCAAAAGTTGAGGATGGAAAAATATTACTATCGTTACTCAGCTTAAGAGATAGTTATGCTGAACAACATAAGATTCTCGTTGATGCGATTGTCAATACACATCGTGAGCCGGACCGTTATAGCTCACGTGAGATTAAATGGCAAAAGGTCATCCCTGTTTCTAGCTTGCAAAAACAAGCCGATGATATCAGCGCGAAACTACGCGATTTAAATATCAGAATTCAGGCTGCAAACTGGCAGATTGATTTAGTCGAATAGACAACAGATTTTGTGAATTTAGTTCACAATCACAGTTTGGACATACTGGGCGAGTACAAGATCCTGCGTTACTCCGATCTGAGGGATTGAAAACAATTCAGGCGGCTATGGCAGCATGTGAGCCGTGCATCAATCTTCACCGATCAGGCTCAGCACCATGTACCTAGTAAACCTTTGCCAAAAGCAAAGTCACACGTTACTTCGCATTACCATGTACTGACAGTATGTTCATTAAATTAGAAAATAAGGGAAATAGACGTGAATAAGGCTTTGGCAAATATGCCAGCAACCATCCAGATTGATGGTTCTCAAGGTGAAGGTGGTGGACAAATTTTAAGAACTGCCCTTGCCCTTTCGATGATTACAGGTCAAGCATTTGAATTAATCAACATTCGTGCTGGGCGTAAAAAACCTGGCTTAATGCGCCAGCATCTGGTCTGTGTGCAGGCATCTCAAAACATCAGCCAAGCCTATGTGGAAGGTGCTGAACTGCATAGCCAACGTTTGTACTTCGCACCACAGCATGTACAAAGTGGAAAATACCAATTTCAGATTGGTTCGGCTGGAAGTACGACACTGGTTTTACAAACCCTCTTACCAGCTTTGTTATTACAAAATGAAGCGAGTGAATTGACTATTTCTGGTGGCACTCACAACCCGCTTGCACCAACATCAGATTTTATTGAACATTGCTTTTTGCCTGCATTAGAAAAACTTGGAATAGAGGTCGAGTTTAAATTAAATAAAGCAGGCTTCTTTCCGATTGGTGCAGGTGAAATTCAAATCAAAATTCAGCCTTGGCAACATCGAAACAAGCTAAGTTTATTAGATCGTGGCTCGTTACAATCAATTGATGCCTTTGCAGCAGTCCTCAATCTTTCAGAAGATGCCCAAATCGCACAACGTGAATTAGCCACTTTAAACAAAAGGCTGAAACTAGATACTCAACAACAATTTCATTTAAATGGCATCAGCCAAGGAAATACGGCGTATGTCAAAGTTGAGCACAAAAATCACGCTCAGCTATTCACTGCTTTAGGCGAAATGCGTAAAAGTGCCGAACAAATAGCAAATCACTTGGCAGAAAAAGTGAAGCTTTATCTTGTGTCCAAAGCTGTCGTTGATGAGTATCTCGCTGATCAACTCCTCTTACCTTTAGCATTGGGGCAAGGTGGTGAATTTACGGCGAAATGTATTAGTGAACATACTCGTACACAAGCAGCAATGATTGAAAAATTTATTGATTGTGAAATTGACTTTATCGAATTGGATAAGGATCTGTTTCAAATTAATGTAAAAGTTTAAAAAGCTCAGCCTTGAGCTTCTTTTCAATCATCTTTTAAAGATACAGGTGCAAAGCACTAATCCTTATCTTATTTTTAAATCTTATTTAAACCCAATATATTAACTAACATATAAGCTCAAGCAACTAACTTTTCCAAACAAACTTTGAAAAACTATGTTCGGCTTTTAAGCTATTTTCAACAGCTTGAGCCAACTGACGAATAATACTTTGAGTTTCAATCTTTTCAAACCAAGCTTGTTCTTGTTGTGGATTTGCAGAGATCTCGCACAGAATATGACCGTCTGTATCTTGCTGAGAACATAAAATAGAGAGTGGTAATTGATGATTATCAATGCAAACTTCAATTTTTTCATGCTCATGACGCATATGTTGTGCATCGAAGCCATATTGTTCTAATTGTTTATATAGTAGTGCAGCCACGTATTCTTGCGTGATATAGCATTCATTGGGTGGATGATCAATTACCCCATGTTTAGGGCAATCTGCTATAAATTGCAGCTTTTTCATGGTATTCCCTCTTTTTTTATGTTTTTAGTTCTGGATCACAGACTAAAACCGACTAGTGCACTAAGGATTATTATATATACAATTGTCTTTAATTGATTAGCTGATTGTCTTAGTTCTCATATTAAATTGATAAATTTCGACCCAATTTGATATGTACATATTCAAACTGTTATTTTTTCATTTATCAGATGCTATTAGACCGAAAGTATCATATTTTCCAACAGGTCATTTTGCTGATGATGCTCCATTGAGATAAATGACATTCATTTTGAAAAAGCTTCTTAGATGAACTGCTTAATGCGGTTATTCAAAATCATATATCAATCGAATTTCAAATAGATGAAACAACAAAAAACCAAGCTTATTTTTCACTCGGTTTCTGCAATATTTACTTATTAAACAATCATTGCTAAAGCCCGCGCCAATCGACTCGCGCATTACGCTCAGTGGCATAAATGCGTTGTACATATTGTCCAAGGGGCAAATCATTTAAGTCATCATGATACTGTTTCAGCTCACCTGTGAGGAGATCAACATCATCATTTTCCAACTCCCACGGCGTACCTTTAATCATCAATAAAGGTGCAAGCATTGAGCACACAGCAATATCAGCCAAACCAAGGCGATCTCCAACCAAATAGCGCCCTTGATTATCAATTAATCGCTGGTTTAAATCAGTGATGAGTTCGGTCATACGAATTTTTGATTGAGCGACTTTTTCAGGGTTTAGCTTATAATTCGTCGAGACTAAACTCTTTAAAATAGGTTTGGAAATCTTTTCAAACTGACGTAGATAGCCCTGCTCACCCATCATAATTTCAAGGGGATGATCCCCCACAGATAATGCCTGAGCCAATGACCAACGGCGTACATGGATACCAAGTTCTCTAGACAGTTCATCAATCTCTAAAGCTTGATCACGTAATTGTTCATCACGTCTTAACAGAGCATGTTCTGGATAAGTGGTATCTAAATACAAAGCAATTTGAGTTGAATCAGCGATCCACTGCTTGTCATCTTTTAACATCGGCAATAAATATTGCCCTGACTTTAGATAGGTAAACGCACGATGAAAACCAGGAATTAAATTATGTGCCACATAATCCAATTCCTTATGATCTAACAACCAGCGAGCTTTTTCACAATAATGAGATAAAGGAAATTGGTATAAAACCCGCATATATACTCCAAATTTATTTTTCTATTCAATCAAACATAAGGTTTTTCATACTTTAGAAGTAAAATCTAATGAATACAATGTCCTTTTCGCTCTATCTTTTTTTATTTTGGCTAAAATTCTTTATCTCTATTTCTGGTCAGATTATTCATTTCTTTCATAGAAAAATACTTTTCTGTACTGACCAACCAAACACTACATCTGATAAACAATTGTTTTAATTAAAAATTTAATATCATTTTTTCTGTTATTTTTCTCACAAAAAAAACTTAATAATTATTGTGATATATAAGCCACATCTGATGATTTAGTAGAAAAGTAAAACTTTTGTAAAGTCCCTCTTATCTATTAGAGGTGCTCACATGTCCAGTAATCCATCAGTGATCCAAGCTCCAGTACAACTGATTTCAAATGATCAGCAGGCCATCAATGCTGCCTATCAAGTTGCTGACTTTGCATTAGAAGAACGAAATAAACGAGATCAAAATCGTATTTTACCAACAAAACAAATCAATCAGTTTAGTCAAAAAGGCTTGGGAGGGATTCGTGTTCCTCAACAATACGGTGGCGCTTTTGTCTCCAATAAAACCATGGCCCATGTGTTTCGTATTTTAAGTAAAGCCGATGCCAACGTAGGTCAGATCCCACAAAACCAATTCGGACTGTTAAATTTTATTAATATCACAGGTTCAGATGCTCAAAAGCAGTTTATCTATGCTGAAATTCTTGCAGGTAAACGTATCGCTAACGGTGGCCCAGAAAAAAACTCTAAAGATAGCAAAGCCATTCAAACCACTTTAACTTTAGAAAATGGTCAATACATTTTAAATGGTGAAAAATTCTATTCTACTGGCACTAGCTTTGCAGACTGGTTAGCAATTCGAGCACTGCATCCAGATGGGCATACAGTATTGGCAATCATTGATCGACATGCTACTGGTGTTGACGTGATTAATGACTGGAATGGCTTTGGTCAACGTACTACAGCCAGTGGAACAGTTAGATTGAGCAATGTTGTTGCAGACCCAGCCTTATTTTTTGATGAGCGCATTATTGCCGACACCCCAAATGTTCGCGGTGCTTATTCTCAACTTTTGCAGGTTGCCATTGATGTTGGCATTGCCGAAGCCGCTTTTGATGACACCTTATCCAGCGTGCGTAAAGCACGTCCGATTATTGATGCAGGCGTAGAAAAAGCCAGTGAAGAACATTACACCTTACAAGAAGTTGGCAAACTCAATATTTTACTCGATGCAGCCATTTTATTACTGGATGATGCCGCTGAATATCTAGATGAGCTTGATCAACTCACGGAAATTTCTGCTGAACAAGCCGCTCGTGCCTCGATTCTGGTGGCGGAAGCAAAAATCTATGCCAATGATGCAGCCCTGCAAATCTCCGAAAAACTATTTGAACTGGGTGGTAGTCGTGCCAGCTTAAGCAAACATCACCTCGATCAGCATTGGCGTAATGCCCGTGTGCACACCCTACATGATCCTGTGCGTTGGAAATTCCATGCCATTGGTGATTATTACCTCAATAGTAATCACCCTGCCCGCCATGCTTGGATTTAAGGAGTAAATCACCGTGACCTCATATCAAGAATTACAAGGTTTCGCCAAAACCAATTTTAAAGCAGCTCATATCATTCAAAGTGATGAAGAAGCATTGGAAATTGCCACAAAGCTGAGCCAGCAGTTTAAACAAGCTGCGGTTGAACGTGATGCCAATCGGAACTTACCTTTTACAGAAATCGAAGCCTATAGCCAATCAGGTTTATGGGCGATTACCGTACCTAAACAGTATGGTGGTGCAGACGTTTCAAGTCTAACCGTTGCAAAAGTCATCGCTTTATTTAGTGGTGCGGATGGTTCAATTGGTCAAATTCCACAAAATCATTTCTATGCATTAGAAGTACTGCGAAATACGGGGACAGAACAACAAAAGAAACGCCTCTATCAAGAAGTATTACAAGGTGCACGTTTTGGTAATGCGCTGGCGGAATTTAAAACACGCACCTCTGCACATAAACAAACCACCTTAATCCCAAGCGAAGACGGTTATCTGATTCAGGGAGAAAAGTTTTATTGCACAGGTAGCCTATTTGCACATCGTATTCCAACCTTAGTGATAGATGAAACGGGTAATGAGTTTCTGGCTTTTGTGCAACGCGACAGTCAAGGCTTAGAACTGATTGATGACTGGTCTGGCTTTGGGCAACGTACCACAGGTAGCGGCACAGTAAAGTTTAATCAGGTTTTGGTTGCCAAAGAGGATGTGATTCCTTTTGACACAGCCTTTAAGCAACTATCTTTAGTGGGTCCATTTGCTCAGATCATGCATGCTGCGATTGAAGTTGGGATTGCGCGTGCAGCGTTTGAAGAAACCCTAGAACGTGTCCGTGTGGCTCGTCCTTGGATTGATGCCAATATTGAATCCGCGACGCAAGACCCATTAACGCTGTCTGAACTCGGTCGCGTGGCAACCGATGTCAAAGCCAGCGAATTACTCCTCAAACAAGCTGCTCAATCTGTTAATGCTGCCAGATATGAACTCAATCCAGAAAGCTTAGCCAAAGCTTCAATCGATGTCGCCAAAGTCCGTGCGCATAGCACTGAAACAGCATTAAAGGCCTCATCGAAACTGATTGAATTGGCTGGCAGTCGTGGCAGTCAACGTGCAGATGGTCTCGACCGTCATTGGCGTAATGCACGTGTACATACCTTGCATGATGCTGCGCGCTGGAAATATTACTTTATTGGCAATTATGTCCTGAACGGTATCTTACCACCACGCCGAGGGACGCTGTGATGAGTCAAAGTATCCCGAAGAAAATTTTACTGAATGCCTTTGATATGAACTCTGTAGGTCATATCAATCATGGTTTGTGGACGCATCCGCGTGATCAATCACATCGTTTTAATGAACTGAGTTATTGGACTGAACTCGCACAAACTTTAGAACAAGGTTTGTTTGATGGTTTATTCCTCGCGGATGTTACTGGGGTATATGATGTCTATCAAAATGGGATTGAGCTGACTCTTAAGGAGTCGATTCAATTACCAAGCCACGATCCCTCTACTCTAATTTCGGCAATGGCCTTGGTCACGCAAAATTTAAGTTTTGGTGTAACCGTCAATCTAAGCTATGAACAGCCTTATCAATTTGCACGGCGTTTTGCCAGTTTAGATCATTTAACCCAAGGTCGATTAGGCTGGAATATTGTCACAGGCTATTTAGACAGTGCTGAACGTTTGATCGGTCAAAAAGGCTTAAAAGATCATGATGCCCGTTATGATCAAGCCGAAGAGTTTTTACAGCTTTGCTATAAATATTGGGAAGGCTCTTGGGAAAATGATGCTTTAAAGAAAGATAAGCAAAAGCGTGTTTTTACTGATCCAAATAAAGTTCACTCGATCAATCATCAAGGGCAATACTACCAAAGCCAAGGTGTGTTTCAGGTTGCGCCTTCAGTCCAACGTACTCCCACACTCTTCCAAGCTGGTGCTTCACCGAAAGGACTACAGTTTGCTTCGCGTCATGCGGAATGTATTTTTATTGGTGGCGATCAACCCGAAAAGATTCGTCAACAAGTCAATAAAATACGACTACAAGCGAAGCAACAAGGTCGTGATGAAGATGCAATTAAAATCTTTGTCGGCATTACTGTTGTGGTTGCTGAAACACATGATCTTGCACAGCAAAAACTGGCTGAATATCGCCAATATGCCAGCCCTGAAGCAGGATTAGCGCATTATGCCAGTTCCGTCGGCATCGACCTTGCTAAGTTTGAAGATGATGAAGCAATCCCTTATCAAAAGAGCAATAGCATTGCTTCCGTTAATGAGAAGTTTAAAGAACAACGTATCAGCAAAAATGATCTAAAAGCGCAGCATGTTCTGGGTGGACGTTATCCCCTCATTGTCGGCAGTGCTGCTGAAGTTGCGGAATATCTGATTGAGCTGCTCGATCAAACAGGCATTGATGGTTTTAACCTGACCCGTACTGTTGCACCTGAATCACACCATGATTTTATTCGCCTAGTAATCCCTGAGTTACAGCAGCGTGGACGTTATAAAACTGAATATGCCACAGGTTCATTGCGCAATAAGCTTTTTGCTCAAGGTGATCATTTAGCAGCAAGCCATCCTGCCGATCAGTTTCGATGTAGCAAATATCAAAATAGCAACGAATTGAGAATAATTGAAAACCTAAGTGCTTAACTAAACAAAGAATTGGAGAAATATATGGCTCAAACAGCCTCTAAAAAATGGCTTGGTATCGGTCTTGTCGCAGTTGTCGTGATTGTTGCCTTATTGATTTGGAATAAACAAAGACAGAATCATAGCAGCGAACTGGTGATTGGGATTAGCCCTTCTTTTGCACATCCACTACAAGCCGCTGCGGATGAAGCAAAACAACAAGGTTTGAATGTAAAACTGGTGGAGTTTTCGGATTGGAATACTCCCAATATCACCTTAAATCACGGTGATATTGATGCGAACTTTTTCCAGCATCAACCATTTTTGGATAACGCGATTAAAGAAACAGGCTTTAAATTAAAATCTTTTGCAGTGGGTGCGGCATCACATGTCGGACTATATTCAAAAAAATATAAAAGTTTTGATGAACTTCCAAATGGAGCAACTGTTGCCATTCCCAATGATCCAGTCAATCAAGGGCGTGCCTTACTTCTTTTACAACAGGCGAAGCTGATTGAACTGAAAGACAGTAACAATCACCTTTCCTCACTAAAAGACATTACAGCAAATCCGAAGAACCTGAAATTTACTGAAGTTGAAGGCCCTCAGACTGCGCGTGCCATTGATGATGTTGATCTCGCTTTTGGCTATCCACATTACTTACGCTTAGCCAAAACAGCTGATCCTGAAAGTGCCTTATTGTTTGATGACAACACCAACAAACGTTATGCCATTTTATTTGTGGTGCGTGATGACTATCAGGACAAAGACAACAAGCTACAGAAATTTGTCGAGATTTATCAAAACTCGCCGAAGGTTAAAGCCGCATTAGACAGCGATTTCGGCCCAACGCTCTGGTTCCCTGGTTGGAAATAAGGAGAACAATGATGGTGAGTTTTGGTTCACAGGTCGATTTTTCAGTTCCCCATCTGAAAATACGCGGTTTAAATAAATTTTATGAGGTACAAGGCCAACGCCTACATGCCTTAAAAGACATTAACCTCGACATACCTAAAGCGCAGATTGTCGGCATTATCGGTAAAAGTGGTGCGGGTAAATCATCACTGATCCGTACCTTGAATGGGCTGGAAGCGATTGATACTGGCAGTATTTTGATTCATCAACAAAATATCGCTGAACTGAGTCATGCCGAACTGATCAAAACTCGGCAGAAAATCGGCATGATTTTTCAGCATTTCAATCTGATGTCCGCCAAAACCGTGTGGGAAAATGTGGCTTTACCGCTACGTATCGCAGGTTATGACAAGGCTGAGGTTGAGCAACGGGTCAATGATGTACTGACGCTGGTTGGCTTAGAAGCAAAGCGGAATGACTATCCTGCTCAACTTTCTGGTGGGCAGAAACAACGTGTGGGTATCGCACGGGCCTTGGTTTCTCAGCCTGAAATCCTGCTCTGTGATGAAGCTACCTCAGCACTGGACCCTGAAAGTACCGCCAATATTCTGTCCTTATTAAAACAGATCAATCAGGACCTAGGTTTAACCATTGTCTTGATCACCCATGAAATGCAAGTCATCCAAGAGATTTGCGATCAAGTCGTCGTGATTGATCAAGGTGAAATTGTTGAATCGGGTCAAGTCTGGTCGGTATTTTCCAATCCACAACAACAGATTACGAAGGAATTACTCAAGCTAGAACAGCTCAATTTACCTTTTGAATTGAGCCAAACTTTTGATCAGCACACGACGCATCAAATTTTAAAACTGAAATATGTCAGTGAATCTAAATCGGTTCCTGATTTATATGAGTTACTCAACTTCATTAAGCATCCTGTTCAGATCTATCACAGTCAAATCAATACCATTCAGCAACATACGATAGGTTCACTGATCGTTGGTATTCACAATCTAGAATTTGACTTAAATAACCAACCATTAGAAAAACATCATGCAATTACGCAACTTGAGGTGATCGGCTATGCACAATCAACTCATTGACCTGTTACTAACTGGCACGACCGACACCTTAGTCATGGTTGGTGTTTCCGCCATTTTTGCTTTTCTGATTGGTCTGCCAATTGCCTTAATTTTGGTGAGTACTGCTGATTTTGGGATTTATCCTTCCAAGAAAATTAATCAGCCTCTAGGATGGGTGATCAACATTACTCGTTCTGTACCTTTTCTGATTTTAATGGTGGCTTTGATTCCGTTTACCCGGTGGATCGTCGGAACCAGTTATGGTGTGTTAGCTGCAATTGTGCCTTTGACCATCGCCGCGATTCCCTTCTTCGCCCGTATTGCTGAAGTCAGTCTTCGTGAAGTTGATCAAGGCTTAATTGAGGCAGCACAAGCCATGGGTTGTAATCGTAAACAAATTCTGTGGCATGTATTACTTCCTGAAGCCCTGCCAGGCATTGTTGCAGGCTTTACCGTGACCATCGTCACCATGATCAGCTCCTCTGCGATTGCGGGTGCCATTGGTGCTGGCGGTCTCGGTGATATCGCCTATCGCTATGGTTATCAACGTTTTGATATGCAAGTGATGTTGGCGGTGATTGTAGTGCTAATCGTTTTAGTCATGTTGGTTCAAAGTACAGGCGATAATATTGCCAAACAGCTAGATAAACGCAAAGTTTAACCGCGAATTGATAATCCACTTAAGCCATGACCTGACTTTGTCATGGCTTTCATGTAAAATCAGCAACAATTTTTAAATAACACATTTGTGAGTGGTTTCATGGGTTTTAATTGCGGTATTGTTGGTCTGCCAAACGTAGGTAAATCTACATTATTTAATGCGTTAACAAAGGCGGCTATTGCTGCTGAAAACTTTCCGTTCTGTACCATTGAACCCAATACAGGGATCGTTCCTGTACCAGATCCGCGTTTAGACAAACTTTCTGCAATTGTAAAGCCACAACGTATTATTCCAACCACAATGGAGTTCGTTGATATTGCGGGTCTGGTTGCTGGTGCATCTAAAGGTGAAGGTTTAGGAAACCAATTCCTTGCCAACATCCGTGAAACCGATGCGATTGCACATGTGGTACGTTGTTTTGAAGATGAGAATGTCATCCATGTAAATGGAAAAATTGATCCTTTAGACGATATCGCAACCATCAATACAGAACTTGCACTCGCTGACCTTGATACGGTTGCAAAAGCATTATTACGTTTAACAAAGTCAGCAAAAGGCGGCGACAAAGAAGCGCTTGCAACCAAAGCTGTTTTAGAAAAAATCCAGCCTATTCTTGATGAAGGCAAACCAGCGCGTGCTGCTGATCTTTCTGATGATGATCGCAAATTAGTCCGTGGTTTTGGTTTAATGACCCTTAAACCAACCATGTATATTGCAAACGTAGCAGAAGATGGTTTTGAAAATAATCCGCATCTTGAAGCAGTACAAAAACTTGCCGCTGAAGAAAATGCGATTGTTGTACCACTTTGCAACCAAATCGAAGCTGAGATTTCATTACTAGAAGATGAAGATCGTGCGGAGTTTTTAGAAGCAATGGGCATGGAAGAACCAGGTTTGAACGTGGTGATTCGTGCAGGTTATAAATTACTTGGTTTACAAACTTACTTCACTGCGGGCGTACAAGAAGTTCGTGCATGGACCGTAAAAGTTGGCGCAACTGCACCACAAGCGGCTGGTGTGATTCACACCGACTTTGAAAAAGGCTTTATCCGTGCTGAATGTGTTGCTTATGATGATTTCATTCAATATAACGGTGAAAGTGGTGCGAAAGAAGCAGGTAAATGGCGCTTAGAAGGTAAAACATACGTCGTTCAAGATGGTGACGTACTTCACTTCCGCTTTAACGTCTAAATCAGTTTTTGATTTTCCAAACCGCTAATAATGACCTTATTAGCGGTTTTTTTGAATCTGTATTTTAAGAAACAAGCTGCTGCTTCATATCCATCGCTGCACGTTTCATTTGTGCTTCTTTTAAAATACGTTGGTGTAAAGATTTACGGAAACCGAGTAGAAAAACAAACTCAGCCAAAACGAATAATGGACCAATCGCTAAACCAATCAGATCATCGACAAATGCAGGCTTTTTCTTTTCAAAATAATGCCCAACAAATTGAAATAGCCAGCCTACGATAAAAATACCAACACTTGCCCCTAACCAACTCCAGGTTGCCAAAGCTGCGATTTTCACGGCCAATGGGTAAACCAATACATATAAGATCAGCATTAAAAAGCCAAACAACTTATCCAGTGATATATAGTAAATGCTACTTAGCACAATCAGTAACATTGCCAAAGTCACCGAAAAGCCTGATATTTCTACGCCAGCGCGTGCGGTTAAACATAAAATAGAAAAAACAATTAAAGGTATCCCTATAAAATGGGTCACAATATTATTACGATCTAAATGATAAGCAGCATATTGACTAAGTAGACGTTCCAAATTTGTCATTATTCATTCCTCATTTCATTGGTTTATACTGCCACTCTATAAGAAATCTAATTGTGAAGTTGTCATGTAGCTGACAAATGGATTTATTTTTGCAAAGGAAATTTTGTGTTAGAAGCAACTTATATCAAACATTTACAACAAAACTCGTGGTTTAATCAACTTACAGAAGCTTTCCAGCAATTTATTATTCAACATAGCCGAAAATATACGGTAGAAAAAAACGCTGCTGTGTTTAACGCTCAAGATCCTTTTGATGGTGTATATGCTGTACTCGAAGGTTCAATCAGCTTGGGTTATATAGACGTAAACGGTAATGAGGCGATTGCTGCCATTGCTGAACCGATTATGTGGTTTGGTGAAATTTCATTAATCGATAAGCAAGTGCGTTCGCATGATGCGATAGCTCTCAGAAAAAGTGTAATTCTACAAATACCTGCTCAGCCATTAAATGATATCTTGGCGCAGTATCCTTATTATTGGTATTACTTTGCACTGCTCACCAGCCAAAAATTACGCTACGTCTTTTTAGAACAAATCGCTATTCAAACACAAAGTCTTACGCAACGCTTAGCACAACGTTTACTGTTTATTTTGGAAGGTTATGGCAATCGTGCGTCTATTAACGATCTCAATATTCAAATATCTCAGGATCAACTTGCCAATATGCTGACAGTATCAAGACAAACCATAAATCAAGTACTCAACCTATTTGAAAAGCAAGGCGTCATTCAACTTGGCTTTAAAAAGATTGAAGTGATTGATCTCGAAAAATTGATCGCATTGGCAAAAGTAGGTGATCTAAAAGAATAGAATTACTCGAGCGAATAAAGTCTAAAAATAAAAAGTTTAAGCGACTCCGCTCCAAATATGCCACTGTCGACATCGTTCACCGACAATGGCATCGTTGTTATTGTGAAGGTGGGTCTAAATGAATACCCATTTTCCCAACACGTTTCTCCCAAAGTTGTCTTGCCAACTTCTGCATATCCTCGACCTTGTCACCCTCATCAAGAATCTCAATGCCAAGCAATGTTTCAACAACATCTTCCAATGTGACGACCCCTTTGGTATCCCCATACTCACCAACCACAAGTGCAATATGTTGACGTTGTTCCAGTAAGATTTCCATTAATCGAGATAAAGGTGTTTTTGCCATGACCGTTATAATTTCCCTGCGGAACTCATTAATCGAATGCCCACCTTGCCCGTGGTTTTTAGCAACCAACAAATCTTCTCGTAGTACAAACCCAACCACACTATCCAAATCATTATCATAAATTGGTATACGTGAAAAATTAGAACTTTTAGGTGCGGATAAAACCTCATCAACTGTCATATCTTTTTGTAGTGCAGAGACAACGATTCGTGGTGTCATCACCGTACTGGCATCAAAAGACTTAAAAAGAAAGAGGTTACGGATAATTTTAGATTCTCGATCATTCAGCATCCCCTCTTCTTTACCAATACCTGCCATCGCAACAAATTCATCACGGCTAAATTGCTGAACTTTTTTGCCACCTGAAATTAACTTGGTCAGTTTTTCTGAAATGAGAATTAATGGATACATGATTTTGATTAGGAAATTGACATAAATCACTGTCAAACCAGCAAGTTGACGCCAATACACGGCACCTAATGTTTTTGGAATGATCTCTGAAGCAAATAAAATCAATAAGGTCATAACCGCGGAAAAAACGCCAAACCAGACTTGACCAAATACGGTGACTGCTTTTGCACCAGCACCAATCGCCCCTACTGTATGCGCTATTGTATTTACTGTCAGAATCGCAGCGAGCGACTGATCGATATTATCTTCTTTTAATCGTCTTAATTGTTCGGCTTTTTTAGGATCGGTTTCGTTTAGACCTGCGACATAACTGGGTGTAATACTGAGTAAAGTTGCTTCTGCAATCGAACATAGAAAGGAAAAGAATAATGCTAAAAAAACATATAGTAAAAGAAGCAATGCATCCCCACTAAGGGCGGAAGCGAAAGAGAATTGACCAATATTTTCAGAAATTAAACTGGGAGTATCCATATGAGAACTTGGCTTTTAGCCACAGGTTCCTTACGTAATTGAGGAAATTCATCCTACTTATTCGCCACAAATGAGTCAATCGTTTCAGCGTTTTTTAAAAATTATTCTTTTACAATTTATGATTTTATTCAACCTCTCAGCATCAGCAAGCCAATTGAACTTTCTGGCATGCATTGCATAATTGTCTAAAATAACGCAAATAAGGTATAAAACATAGGCTATGGTTATCCGCTATTTTATTTCAGCTTTATCCATAATAAAGGCAGAACAAGATTTTGTTCTGCCGATGAATCAATCAACAATATATATAAGCTATAAATCTGAAAATTGAGGAATGTAAGGGATTGCTAATTGAATGCTTAGCTTATTTAGGAGATGTATTCCCCAAAGCAGGATTATCAATCGCATCTTTGCATTGAGTTTTATCACGCTCATAGCTTACTTGCTTTTGCGTAGCGGCATTTGCATTATCTCTCACATCTCTTGCCCAGCTATCTAAACTGGTTAGGGCTTTACGACAGAGCGCATACTTCCCTTCGGTGACTGAATCCGTCATTTTGACATTGATCCGCCAATCTGTACTCAGTTGACGTATCGGCTTTCTCACTTTTTCTTCGATATCATTCACTTGTTTATTGTAAACAATTGGATCAATTTCATTGATCAGTTGCCATGCAGCATTTGCATAACTGGTTGCATCATTAGTCAATTTCGGCGCAGGTTTAATCTCAACTCGTTTTTCGGTTTCGTTGTTTGAACTACCGCATGCAGCCAATAAAAAAGTGCTGCACAACATTATTGTCGCCACACGAGTTTTGCTATTAGACATATCAGATCGCCGATGAAACATTTGGGCTTTATGCTAGTCAATTTAAACAGAATTCTCAATCATTGTTACTTATTTACCAAGCGAATGAATCCCAGACTCAACTCACTGGTTTTATGCTACTGTTTTTAATTCTTTTTCGACTTTATTCATTTTGAATAGACTTCTTTGATAAATCCCCTTGCGGAACTTCAATCGTTCTTCACTCTCTCAATGGGAAAAGTCTAAAGAGGCTAAATAATGATGAAAAAAGTCTAATCATCAACAATACGTATGAACACAATCACGGAGCAAATGATAAATGTCCCAAATAAAAATTTATGCGCTGAATAAAACGATCATTCAATTTAGAGATCAACTTTCAGATGCCATCCATCAAGCTTTGGTGACAAGTTTGAGCTATCCAGTAGAAAAGAAATTTCAACGCTTTATTGCTTTAGAGCAAGCCAATTTCATCTACCCTAATGATCGTAGCGACAACTATACGATTATTGAAATTTCAATGTTTGAAGGTCGTACAACTGAGGCAAAAAAGCACTTGATCCAAACAATATTTGATAATATTCAACAACAATGTGGTATTTCAACCCAAGATATTGAAATCACAATTTTTGAAACACCAAAATCCAATTGGGGCATCCGTGGACAAAATGCGGATGAATTACAGCTAAATTATCAAGTGAATGTCTAAACAGATCACTATCATTTTAAGCACTATATTTTGTCTAACAAAAACCATGTTTTTTGTATCAATTAGAGCTTAATTTAACCGTAAGTTCTGCTATGCTTAAACACAAATTACTCAGGATAGGATTATTCGCATGAGCGTCACGCTAGGAACTCCACTTCAATCTTCGGCATTTAAAGTTTTAATGTTAGGTTCTGGAGAACTAGGTAAAGAAGTCGTCATTTCTTTACAACGCTTAGGGGTCGAAGTTCATGCCGCAGATCGTTATGATCATGCACCCGCCATGCAAGTTGCACATTTCGCTTATACCTTGAATATGGCTGATCCAACTGCATTAAAAAAATTAATTGCCAAAGTTAAGCCAAATCTGATTATTCCTGAAATTGAAGCGATTGCGACTGAAGTTTTAATTGAAATTGAACAAAACCAAACCGCAACAGTGATTCCTTCCGCCAAAGCAGTTAACTTGACCATGAATCGTGAAGGTATTCGTCGCTTGGCTGCTGAAGAACTCGGTTTACCAACCTCAGCTTATCGCTTTGCAAATACACTAGAAAGCTTCCGTGCTGCTTGTGACGATATTGGTTATCCAAATTTTGTAAAGCCAGTGATGTCTTCATCTGGTAAAGGTCAGTCTCGCGTAAAAAGCTTTGATGAAGTCGATGCCGCTTGGGAATATGCCATGCAAGGTGGACGTGTCAATCAAGGCACGGTCATCGTTGAATCACAAATTGATTTTGATTTTGAAATCACCTTGTTGACAGTTCGTGCTAAAAACCCAGAAACAGGTGAAATCGAAACTCACTTCTGCGACCCAATTGGGCATCGCCAAGATGCGGGTGATTATGTGGAAAGCTGGCAGCCTCAAGCGATGACTGCTGCGGCATTGCAAGAGTCAAAACGAATAGCCAATAAAGTAACAACCGCTTTAGGTGGCTGTGGTATTTTTGGGGTAGAGTTATTTATTAAAGGCGATAACGTGTGGTTCAGTGAAGTCTCACCTCGCCCACATGACACTGGACTCGTCACTTTAGCATCACAATTTCAAAACGAATTTGAGCTGCATGCACGTGCAATTTTAGGCTTACCTGTCAACACGGCTCGTCATAGCATTGCTGCAAGTGCAGTGATTTATGCAGGTGTAGATTCAAACAATCTAAGTTTTACTGGCTTAAATCTTGCTTTAGCTAATCCAGATACTGACTTACGCTTATTTGCTAAACCAGAGGGTTTTAAACGCCGCCGTATGGGTGTTGTCACCGCTCGTGCAGAAAGTACAGATTTGGCGCGTGAGCTCGCACAACAAGCAGCTGACCAAGTGAGCGTAAAAACAAACGTTTAAACTTTCCTTGCATTGCAACAATCACAACTCGCCCTCTTGTATAAAGAGGGACTTTGATAGAAGACCATTTTCATGATCAATACTTCTCCATTGTTGAACTACGTCACCAGTCATCATGATATTCAAGCCATTAATCAATGGCGAAAAGATGTAGAAAAACAATTACAAGAGAGTTATGAAAATGGTCAATCTATTCGTGACGTTATTAAAGCCCGCTCCAACTCGATTGATGAGGCACTGATATTTCTATGGAATCATGCCGGTCTTGATCAAACTGAATTAGGTTTATTTGCTGTCGGTGGTTATGGCCGTCGTGAAATGCTGCCTTATTCAGACACTGACATTATGATCTTGTCAGACGATGAGTTCAGTGAAGAACAAGAAAAGCTGATTTCTACATTTATTTCATCGCTTTGGGATGTCGGTAATTTCAAACCGGGCATCAGCGTTCGTACGATTCAGAACTGTGTAGAACAAGCAACCAATGATTTAACCGTAGCAACTACGCTGATCGAAGCCCGTTTGATTACTGGAAATGAGCAACTGGCAAAATGGCCACGTCGTATTGTTGCACAAACATGGACGGATCAAACCTTCTATGACGCCAAAATGGCAGAGCAAGCCAAACGCTATGCTCAACATAACAATACTGAGAGTAATTTAGAGCCCGATATCAAAAATGCGCCGGGTGGTATCCGTGATATCAATCAAATTGGGTGGATTGCAAAACGCCACTTTCGTGTCAACCGTATCTACGACCTCGTTCATTTAGGTTTTATTACTGAGTTTGAGTTGGGTGTATTAGAAGAAGCTGAAAGCTTTTTATGGGAAATTCGCAACCATCTACACCGTTTAGCAAAGCGTGATGAAAACCGTTTATTGTTTGATCACCAACGTGAAATTGCTGCAAAATTTGGCTATGTTCGTGAAGAAGGTCAGTCTGTAAATTTTGGCGTTGAACAGTTTATGAAGCGTTATTATCGTACCGCGCAACAGGTTTCCACGCTAAGTGAAATGCTACTGGCTTATTTCAACGAATCCGTCATTACCCCTCGCCTGACTGAATATGACCGTCAAATTATAGAAATCAATGAACGTTTTAAAATCGTAGATGGCAAACTTGCAGTTCAACATCATAAAGTTTTTTCCGAAACACCAAGCGCGATTTTAGAGCTATTCTATTTATTGGCAAATCGCCCAGAAATCACAGGCATTCGTGCCCGCACGTTAAGACTACTCGTACTTGCAGCGAAACGAATCGATCAGCGTTTTAGAGATGATCCCGAACACCAAGCGCTCTTTATGTCGATTATTCGTTCACCCAATCGACTGTACGAAACAATGGTCTCGATGAAACGTTACGGCGTTTTAGGCAATTACATCCCCGCTTTTGGGCAAATTACGGGATTGATGCAATACGACCTGTTCCACATCTATACAGTAGATGCACATACGTTATTATTGCTTCGCAATTTAAGCCGTTTTAAAGAGCCAGAATTCGCCAAAGATTTCCCTGTTGTCAGTTCAGTTTTCCAACGAATTTCTAGGCATGATATTGTCTACTTAGCGGCAATTTTTCATGATATTGCCAAAGGTCGTGGTGGTGACCACAGTGAGTTGGGTGCAATTGATGCAATTAAGTTCTGCCGAACACATGGCTTTACTGAGCGTGAATGCAAACTGGTTGCATGGTTAATTAACAACCATCTACTCATGTCTCTCACCGCACAGAAAAAAGATATTTCCGATCCTGACGAAGTAAAGGAATTTGCTGAAAAAGTCGGTGATATGGAGCATTTAGATTATCTCTATACACTGACTGTTGCTGATATTAATGCGACCAATCCAAACTTATGGAACACTTGGCGCGCCTCTCTGATGCGTCAACTTTATACCTATTCGCGTGATGTGGTACGTTCTGGTTTAGGACGCCCAGTTGATTATCAAATGCTGATTGAAGACACCAAATTTGCTGCCAGCGAATTGCTCGTCAATGATTTTTCATTGGCTGAAGTTGAGAAAGTCTGGCAAGAACTTGGCGATGACTATTTTGTCAAAGAATCAGCAAACGAAATTGCATGGCACACTCAGGCAATTTTACAGCACGGTGACAATCCTGAACCTTTGGTGCTTTTACGCGCGCATCGTAATGCGGCTGAAGATGCAGTTCAACTCTTTATTTATACACGAGATAGACCTAATCTATTCGCGACAACTGTTGCGGTGTTGGACCGTATGAATCTCGATGTTCAAGATGCAAAAATTATCACCGCAAGTACAGCCTTTAGTTTAGATACTTATTTGGTTTTGGATCGTTTTGGTACTTTACTCACTGATCCTGAGCGTGAACACAAAGTAAAAACGGCATTGGTTGAAGCACTTAATCATTCAGACCAATACCCAGGCATTATGCAACGCCGTATACCACGTCATTTACGCCATTTTGATATACAAAATACGGTTGATATTGTACTTAACCCAACTTTACAACAACACATGGTCGAGATATCAACACTTGACCAACCGGGTTTACTTGCACGTATCGGCGGGCTATTTATGCTGCAAGGTCTAGACATTCATTCTGCTAAAATTGCAACACTGGGCGAACGTGCCGAAGATATTTTCTTTGTCACCAAGAAAAATGGTGTGTTGCTGACAGATGAAGAAGTGAAAGCGTTTGCGGAAATGCTCAAAGCAGCTTTGGACGAAGCATCAAATCAGATCTGTAATCCAACTTAATTTTTAATTTCCATCAATAATTGGGCGTATTCGATACGCCCCTACATGTGGTAACTGTTTAAATGAACTCAAGCTTGTCATTATTGCATCCCTATCCTTTTGAGAAGTTAACGCAACTTTTTAAAGATGTGCAACCTGCCAATTTACCGTTGATTCCACTCTCAATCGGTGAGCCTAAACACCCTGCTCCTGAGTTTGTTAAACAAGCGATTATTGATAATTTTTCACATTTATCGACTTATCCAAATAGTAAGGGCTTACCTGAACTGCGCCAAAGTATCGCACAGTGGCTGACTCGACGTTTTAAATTGAATCAAATCAGTGCAGACGATCACATCTTGCCAGTTTCAGGCACACGTGAAGGCATCTTCTCTTTTGTTCAAGCATTGATTAAACGTGAAGATGCTCCCTATATCGTGATGCCAAATCCTTTTTATCAAATTTATGAAGGCGCAGCGTTACTATCTGGTGCAACGCCTTATTTTATTAATTGCACAGAAGAAAATGGATATTTGGGTGATTTTGACGCTGTACCTGCCGAAGTGTGGCAAAAAACAGCTTTATTATTTGTCTGTACACCAGGCAACCCAACAGGTGCTGTACTGTCTAAACAACAATTTAAAAAGTTGATTGCACTTTCAGATCAATATGATTTTGTGATTGCGTCTGATGAATGTTATTCAGAACTTTGGTTTGATCAAGCGCCAATTGGTTTGCTAGAAGTTTGTGCGGAAATGGGACGAGATGACTATAAAAACTGTATCGTGTTCCACTCACTCTCGAAACGCTCAAACTTACCGGGCATGCGCTCAGGTTTTGTTGCAGGTGATGCCGCATTACTTAAACCCTATTTGCAATACCGTACTTATCACGGCGCTGCGATGCCAGTACAGAATCAATTGGCTTCAATTGCGGCATGGAATGATGAAGCACATGTTGAGAAAAATCGTCAACAATACCGTGCCAAATTTGATTTATTCCAATCTGAATTGGGTCATTTATTGCCATTAAAAAAACCTGATGCAGGTTTCTACTATTGGTTAAAAGTTGATAATGATGAAACTTTTGCCAAATTGCTGATGGAAAAAGCGCACATCAAAGTTCTACCGGGTCGTTACTTATCTCGTGATACCGAACAAGGCAATCCGGGCGAAGGTCATGTTCGAATGGCGTTGGTTGCCGATTTAGCACAATGTGAAGAAGTGGTTAAACGCTTGAAAGCGATACTTTAAATTAAAAGCCTGTACTTTGTTGTACAGGCGACTTTCAGAAAATTTCGCGCTGCCTTATCGTGAAGAATACAGCTTTCTGTATTCTTCAGATAATCAACACAAAATAAACAAATAAAAACATAAACATTAATTTTTAAAAAATAAAATAATAGAATTAAACATAATTATTAAATTTAATTCGCTAGAAAATAATTCAAAAAGGTGAAGTATTATGAAGTTAAATAATTTATTTTTTATTTTATCGATGGTTACATTATTTTTAACTGCATGTGCCGTTTCAAACGATAAAACCGAATTTCGTGGTGCAGGCCTTACCTATAATGCAGATATTAGCACCGACAAAAATGGCAACTATGTCGCCGCAGTAGAAGCTGCGCCTCTTGCAGGCCGAAAAGGAGGCGCTGAAGCTTATGCACTTCAAAATGCCAATAAACACTGCAACAACCAAAATAAAACAGTGCAAGTAATAAAAAATGAAACTAAATCACATTTACTCGTTAATGGTGTTGCTCGATTAACCTTTAAATGTGTTTAGTTTATTTAAACTTATTCTTAATTAAATACACCCGTTTCATAAATCCCTTTTGTTTCTCCATATAGGCGAAATACAAAGAGGCTAAACAATAAAAAAACCATGGGCTATTTGGAGATCAAAATCAAATGAATCCTAAAATCATATTTTTTACACCAATAACTTTAGCACTCTTATGGCTAGGCACGATTCACTCAGCACAAGCTGAAACCACTGTTCGATGTGAGTCAAAACATTTTCAATATAATGAATGCTACGCTAAATCTTTTTCTAAACCACAACTCATTCATCAAATCTCACAGTCATCCTGTATTTTAAATCGTAGTTGGGGCTTTAATCCAAACTCTGGCTATCTGTGGGTTTCTCAGGGATGTGCAGGTGTCTTTGCAGATCAAAATGGCTATCACCATGGTAAATCAGGGACATATGATCAAGGTGCTCGCACTTATGGTTCTGACGGTAAAGATACTGGCGCTGCTGTTGCAGGTGCAATCTTAGGCGCTGTTATTTTAGGTGCACTCGACTCATCAGAGCATCATAAAAACCACTCTTCACAAAAATCAAACTACGATGGTTGTCATGGTGTTGGTTGTGATGTCACCCCTCCACCCAAGAAACAAAAAAATATAGATACTCGTCCACAATTTGATAAAGATGGCAATCCGAACTTTGATACACATGGAAACTGGATTGGTTGTCATGGCATGGGCTGCGATGTCGACAACCCTGATTATTAACCAATAAACCACCTCTTATAGATAGGTATCGGAATCACCACTCATGACAAAATCAAAAATTTGGTTATCTATTCTCGTTACACCGTTACTGCTATCGTTTTCAGGATGTAATAAACAGCCCACGACAACCAAGGAGTCAGAATCAGCAAAAATTACCACTGAGCAGCAACCTAACTGTAAAGCAAGTACAGTTCAACTAACCCCATCGCTCCGTGAAGAATATGCACGTCAGGTTGCCAACTACATCAACCAAAAAGTAAATGGAAATGATATCCAAATACAAAAAGTAATCGCAGTTGGTCATTGGAGTGCTGCAAATATAGCAACTCAAATCAGTGACCCTGCATGGTTTGTCTTTGAACAAAAAAATGGTGAAATGCAAGTCAAAGATGTTTGGGCAGGTATCGCTGAAGAAAGTGACCATCAAATGTTGATTGATCGGATCACCAAACTGGGCGCATCTGGAGATTTTGCAGCTTGTTTTGCTGATGCTGTCATTCATATCGATACAAACGATGAGTATAAAATCGCTTTCTCTTTCCTACAGGATGCAGTGAAAAACAATGATAAGCTCGTTGTTGCAAATATGGTGAGCTATCCTTTTAAAACCAAATTAAACAATGCTAAAGCGATTCAAAATGCTGAAGCATTTGTTCAAGACTACGATAAAATCCTAACACCACAAATTAAAGACGTAATCCTCAAGCAAAAATATGATGAGGCATTTACCAACCAAGATGGTCTAATGTTTGGTGATGGTGAAGTATGGTTAAGTTCCATTTGTAATGATGAAGCATGTGAAAACAGCGAAGTATTCATTACAGCAATTCAACAGGTTGAAAAATAACATTTCCAAACGCTTCTTTCCTTTAATCAGTTAATGATTAGTAAAAGGAAAAATCATATAACAGACGTCTTTCATACACTCTTTGTGTTTCTTCTGATGGAAGAAACACAAAGAGTGTATGAAGCGATGCTAAGCATAACCCCAACTGTCCCGAATATTCATTTCATTTACGATTGACCATCTGGTGAAATCTTGGTCTATACTTAGCCATCAAACTTTGGTGAACAATGGAAAGATGGCTTCTCAAACTCCCCAGAAAATAAATAAAAAAATTTGGCTCGTTTTGGCAATCATTATTGTACTGGTGATTATCTTGGTCACAATACGGCAAGTTGGGACTGCTAAAAAGCCAACCAATGTAGACAAAAAGAAACCTGAAACAACTGAACAAAAAGCTGCTCTTACGGTTACAGTCGTTCAACCCGAACAGCAAAATTGGAAACAAACCTTTACTGCCAACGGAAACGTTGCCGCATGGCAAGAAGTCGTGATTGGTAGCGAACTATCAGGTCAACGTCTCACGAAAGTAAACGCCAATGTAGGTGATGAAGTTAAGCGCGGACAAGTTCTCGCAGAAATAAATAGCGACACCATTCGCGCTGACTTAGCCGCCGCAAAAGCCAATTATGCAGAAGCTCAAGCAGTACTTAGTGATGCCATCACCAATCACAAACGTATCCAACAACTCAAAAATACTGGGGCTATTTCTGCTCAAGAATCCACACAATACCAAACATCACAGGCCACCGCACAAGCTCGACTTGATGCCGCTAGAGCACAAATTGAAAGCCATCAATTACGTTTAGCACAAACCAAAGTGATTGCACCTGACAGTGGGGTTATCTCTGCACGAAGTGCCACAGTGGGTTCATTAGCACAAACAGGCCAAGAGTTATTTCGTTTGATTCGAGATCACCGCTTAGAATGGCGTGCAGAAGTCACCACAACTGACCTATATAAATTAAAACAAGGCATGATTGCTCGCATCTTTTCACCTGACCCAACTCAACCTGCAATCACAGGAAAAGTTCGAATGATTGCACCTGTGATTGACCCACAGACACGTTATGGTCTGGTCTATGTTGATTTACCAACAACCCAAGCCGTTCGCATGGGAATGTTTGTCAAAGGTGAATTTGATCTAGGCGAAAAATCAGCCCTAACCATTCCGCAAACCGCATTGTTATTACGTGATGGTTTTGCGTATGTATTTATCCTTGACAATGACAATCGTGTAACCCAACAAAAAGTCACTGTGGGACGACGTTTAGGCAATCGTGTGGAAATTATAGGCTTAACAGCGAATGTAAAAGTGGTTTCTTCTGGGACAGGTTTTTTAACGGATGGCGATCTCGTACACGTCGCCAAAGCTATCCCCGACACGCCGCTTAGCAAACAGCTTGTGACCACACAGGAGCATTAAAATGAATGTTTCCGCTTGGTCCATCCGCAACCCAATTCCAAGTATTCTATTATTCATTATGCTTGGCTTGGCAGGCCTGTTATGTTTTCACTGGATGAAAATCCAGCAATTCCCAGATATCGAATTGCCAATGGTGACGGTGACAGCCGCCTTGCCGGGGGCAGCACCACCTCAACTTGAAACTGAAGTCGCCCGTAAAATAGAAAACTCGATTGCAACTTTACAAGGTTTAAGAAATCAATATACCAATATTCAAGATGGTGTAGTGAGCGTTACCGCAGAGTTCGAATTGGAGAAACCGCTTCAAGAAGCTGTGGATGATGTTCGCAATGCAGTGTCACAGGTTCGCTCAGACTTACCAGCTGATTTAAGAGATCCAATTGTCAGCAAAATCAATCTGTCTGGTTCTCCGATCTTAACTTATGCGATTCAATCACCCAAAATGGACGAAGAAGCATTATCTTGGTTTGTCGACTATGATATTGCGCGTGCCATGCTTCAAGTCAAAGGTGTCGGTGCTGTCTCTCGTGTAGGTGGTGTCACCCGACAAATTGATGTCGAACTCGATCCTGAAAAATTATTGGCGCTCAATGCAACGGCGACAGACATTACCCGACAGCTTCGCTTGATCCAACAAGATGCTTCAGGTGGTGAAACCAAAATTGGCGGTAGTGAACAATCTATTCGTACCATTGCCACCGTAAAAACAGCGGCTGAAATTGGCGCGATGAATATCGCATTGAGTGATGGTCGGCATATCCGCTTAGATCAAGTCGCAACCATACGCGATGGAATAGCCGAACGACGTTCTGCTGCCCTTTTAAATGGACAACCTGTTATCGGATTTGAAATCACCCGGAGTAAAGGCGCGAGTGAAGTCGATGTTGAAAAAGGTGTCATCATTGCTTTGGATAAACTCAAAGCCGCTCATCCTGACATTGAAATCACTGAGGCTTTTAACTTTGTTAAACCTGTTGAAGATAACTACAAAGGTTCAATGTCTCTGCTATATGAAGGCGCAATTTTAGCAGTACTTGTGGTCTGGTTATTTCTACGAGATTGGCGTGCAACCATCATTGCTGCAACAGCTCTACCCCTCTCTATTTTACCCGCCATCATTGGCATGTATTACCTAGGTTTCACTCTCAATATCGTCACGCTACTTGCTATGTCTTTGGTGGTAGGGATATTGGTGGATGATGCGATTGTCGAAATTGAGAATATTATTCGGCATTTGAGGATGGGGAAAACCCCGTATGAAGCGGCCATGGAGGCTGCGGATGAAATTGGGCTTGCAGTTATCGCGACAACTTTTACCTTAATCGCCGTGTTTTTACCGACCGCATTTATGAGTGGCATCGCAGGTAAGTTCTTCGTTCAGTTTGGATGGACGGCATCCCTCGCAATTTTTGCCTCACTTTTGGTTGCGCGTTTACTTACCCCGATGATGGCAGCTTATATTCTTAAACCATGGATTGGAAAAATAGACCATCCATTGCCGACCTCATCGATAGAAGATCAAGGTCAAAGAGGTTTGGCCAAAGATCGTGAAAATGATGGTCGCGTCATGCGTGTGTATATGCGTTTAGTGACTTGGTGTTTAAACCATCGTTGGGTCACATTATTTGGCGCGATTGCTTTTTTTATTGGCTCGCTCATGCTCATTCCATTACTGCCAACAGGTTTCGTACCTCCGCCAGATACAGGACAAACCCAAGTTCGCGTAGAATTAACACCGGGTTCACAATTTTCGGAAACTTTAAAAACAGCAGAATACGCTCGCAACCTGATTAAAGACCACCCAGAAGTCAAAAGTGTCTATACCACTATTGGCGGTGGTGCAGCTGGTACAGATCCATTCGCAGGTGGTGCTTCCAGCGAACCTCGTAAAGCAACACTCACCATTCAAACCACTGAGCGCTCTGATCGATCTGCCAGTTTGCAACAAATTGAGGATGAAATCAGACAACGTTTAGCCCCACTCCCAGGTGCACGGATCCAAGTCGGTATCGCTGGAAACAACAGTCAATATCAACTGGCACTTTCAGGTGATGATCCAGAAGTTTTGATGGCAACTGCACGTAAACTTGAGCGTGAATTACGAACGATTCCAAATATTGGCAGTGTCACTTCAAGCGCCGCGTTGATTCGTCCTGAACTGGTTGTTCGCCCTGACTTTGCTAAAGCAGCAGATCTTGGTATCACCAGTTATGATATTGCTGAAACACTAAGAATCGCGACCGCTGGTGACTTTGACCAGAACTTATCAAAGTTGAATTTATCACAACGCCAAATACCGATTGTGATTAAACTTCCGTTGTCGGCACGTCAAGATGAAACGCTCATTAAACGCCTTATCATCAAAGGAAATAAAGGCCCAGTCATGTTAGGTAGCATCGCTGATGTCAATATTGAAAGTGGTCCTTCGCAGATTGACCGATTTAATCGTATGCGTAATATCAACCTGAATATTGAGCTCAACAATCAACCTTTAGGTGACGTGACCGCACAAGTTGATCAATTACCGACCATGAAAAACTTACCGCCAAGCGTAACACGCACCAATATCGGCGATGCTGAGGTGATGCAAGAACTATTTTCAAGTTTCGGTTTAGCGATGCTCACAGGTGTACTGTGTATTTATGTGGTGCTGGTGCTTTTATTCAAAGATTTCTTACAACCAATTACCATCTTAGTGGCATTACCTTTATCACTGGGTGGTGCATTTGTGTTGTTACTCTTGGCTAAAAGCAGTTTCTCTATGCCAAGTTTAATTGGCTTGATTATGCTGATGGGGATTGCGAGTAAGAACTCAATTCTCTTAGTCGATTACGCGATTATTGCGCGCAATGAAAAAGGCTACTCTCGTTTTAATGCCTTGTTGGATGCATGTCATAAACGTGCGCGTCCGATTATCATGACAACGTTAGCAATGGGCGCAGGTATGTTACCGATTGCATTGGGGATTGGCACAGACCCGAGTTTCCGCTCGCCAATGGCGATTTCAGTGATTGGAGGTCTGATTACCAGTACCTTCTTGTCACTACTGGTCATTCCTGTGGTGTATACCTTTATTGATGATATTAACCGCAAGCTACATAGCTTTAGGAAAGAAAAACCAACAATAGTCGAATCAACACACTAATGCAAAAAGACGGTCAAATGACCGTCTTTTTTATCTGTATTTTTATTTTTTCGCTAAAGCTTTTTCGATATCAGCTTCCAAAGCTTCTGGTTTCGTCGTTGGCGCATAACGTCCTAAGACCTCGCCATTACGTCCAACCAAAAATTTGGTGAAATTCCATTTAATATTACGACTCCCCAAAATACCTTTGGCTTCTCGTGTTAAAAAACGAAAAATTACATGTGCTTCAGGTCCTTTCACATCAACCTTTGCGAACATCGGAAAATCTACACCATAATTGCGTTGGCAAAATGTCCCAATCTCCTTATTGGTGCCCGGATCTTGTCCGCCAAACTGATTGCATGGAAAACCTAAAACTTCTAAGCCTTGAGATTTATATTTTTCATAAAGTTTCTCAAGCCCCGCAAATTGTGGGGTAAAGCCACACTTACTGGCTGTATTTACAATCAGCATGACCTTGCCTTTATAATCAGCGAGCGCTTTTATATCTCCCTCTAACAACTCAGCTTCAAACTGATAAATATTACTCATGGATAAGTTTCCTCGTCATTCTTTTCTTGTGTTTTAAGTTGTAATGATGCCGAATTTACGCAATAACGTAGACCAGTCGGTTGTGGGCCATCCTCAAAAACATGCCCTAAATGTGCGTCGCAATCATGGCAGACTATTTCTGTTCTGACCATACCATGAGACAAATCTTCGTGTTCTTCTACCGCAACGCTATCAATTGGACGATAGAAACTAGGCCAACCACAGCCACTGTCAAATTTTGTTTCAGAAGAAAATAATTCAGCGCCACAACAACGACATACATACACCCCATGTTGCTTATTATTCCAATATTGACCTGTAAAAGCAGGCTCTGTACCTTTCTTACGGGTAATACGATATTCTTCTGGCGATAGCTCTCTTTGCCATTCTCGGTCAGTTTTATTAACTTTTCCCATGACAGATTCCTTCTTATTTCACTATTTAAAATAGAATAATCCTATATTTACGTCATTCATTATAAAATTTCTAGTCTTAACGAAATAAGTTACAAAACACCCATAATTAGAAAGCAAAAAGAGAGCAAATTAACAAAATTAAGTAAGCATTTTTATTTCACATGTGCTTTCAAGCAAGCAAAAACAATGTTAATCTTAGTTCTATTCTTGCTTGAGATTAAAAAATGTCGCAAAAAAAAAGCGTTATTTTTAAAAGTCTACTGCCTGTGATTAAACAATATCAACAGGACGGATTTACGCATGAAAAAATTGTCACATTGCTTAGAGATCAACATGATCTTGATTTAGTCACAACTGAAACATTTAAAAGTTATTTATATCGCTATGCCAAAGTGAACCCCACTCTTTCCGAGAACACCAAGATGAATAACACGATTCAAACCCCACGAGAAATCAAAAAATCTTCTAAGCTCGAGCATGTTTGCTACGACATTCGTGGTCCTGTGTTACGAGCCGCCAATGAAATGGAAGAACAGGGTCATAAAATCATAAAATTAAATATTGGTAACCCTGCGCCTTTTGGTTTTGAAGCGCCGCAAGAGATCATCAATGATGTCGCTTTAAACTTGCCAAATGCAATTGGTTATACGGATTCAAAAGGGATTTTCCCTGCGCGTAAAGCTATTTGTCAGTATTACCAACAAAAAGGCATTTTTGATATGCACGTCAATGATGTGTATGTCGGGAATGGTGTCTCTGAACTGATCGTGATGGCCATGCAAGGCTTACTAAACGATGGCGACGAAATGCTGGTACCCATGCCCGATTATCCATTATGGACCGCAGCAGTAAACCTATCTGGTGGTACTGCCATTCACTATAAATGTGATGAAGAAAACTATTGGTATCCTGACATTGCGGATATGGAGAGTAAGATCACGCCGAATACTCGTGGGATCGTGGTGATTAACCCAAACAACCCAACAGGTTCAGTCTATCCACGCCATGTTCTTGCACAAATTGTTGCGTTGGCAAAGAAATACGATTTGATTTTATTTGCGGACGAGATTTACGACAAGATTATTTACGACGGCATTGAGCATGTAGCCGTAGCCGCTTTGGCAGGTGATCAACTATGTGTTTCATTCAATGGTTTATCAAAAGCCTATCGTATCGCAGGTTATCGTGCAGGTTGGATGGCGATTACAGGCAATAAAGCACGCGCAGCAGATTATATTGAAGGCTTAGACATGTTGGCATCTATGCGTTTATGTGCCAACCATCAAGCGCAATATGCTATTCAAACGGCTTTGGGCGGTTATCAATCGATTAACGACTTAATCCGTCCGGGTGGTCGTCTATATGAACAGCGAAATATTGCTTGGGAAATGCTTAATGAAATTCCGGGCGTGAGTTGTGTCAAACCTGAAGGTGCGATGTATTGTTTCCCTCGACTAGATCCTGATGTTTATCCAGTTGAAGATGATGAGGCTTTAATGTTGGATTTATTGAAAGCTGAAAAAGTGTTATTGGTACAAGGAACAGGATTTAATTGGCCGACACCAGACCATTTCCGTGTGGTATTTTTACCCGCAGAAAATGAACTACGAGAAGCAATTAACCGCTTAGGCCGCTTCTTAGCCACGCGTCGTTAATCAATAAAATTAAGAGCAATGTCTAAGCTAGACATTGCTTTTTTTATTTTAGACTACTCCGTCTGTAATTTGGAAAAATCGCACCAAGATGATGCAAAACCATGAGTTGCATTACAATTATATCCCAAACAACTGATATTGTTCGTTTTAACCTATTATTCGAGCACTATTAATAAAATTATCTATTCGGCTATTCAAGCAACTATTCGCCCTCGCAGCGCATCCCAATAAAAAATAAAATGCCAATGATTTAGCGACTAAAAATTCAAATAATAGTCGCAATGTCTGGCATAGGCATTGTGTTTAAATGGAAGATAAAATACAGGATTGTCATTAATGATTAATAAAACGGTTAAATCATTAGGGTTAGGATTAACTCTACTTGCCGCATCAGTTTCATTGTATGCAAAAAATAATGTGGTCGTTATCGCAACAGGCGGTACGATTGCAGGTGCAGGTGCAAGTTCGACCAACAGTGCAACCTATACAGCAGCAAAAGTACCTGTCGATGCATTAATCAATGCTGTACCTCAAATTAAAGATTTAGCCAATGTAAGTGGTGTACAAGCGTTACAGATCGCCTCTGAAAATATTACTGATAAAGAACTTTTATCTCTGGCAAGACAAGTCAACGATTTAGTCAAAAAACCGTCAGTGAATGGCATTGTCATTACGCATGGTTCTGATACGCTCGAAGAAACAGCGTTCTTCCTAAACCTTGTTATTCATACCGACAAACCAATTGTTCTAGTCGGTTCAATGCGTCCATCAACGGCTCTTTCTGCCGATGGTCCTCTCAACCTTTATAGTGCTGTTGCCCTTGCTTCATCTGATGAAGCTAAAAACAAAGGGGTATTGGTTCTGATGAATGATTCTATTTTTGCTGCGCGTGATGTCACCAAAGGAATCAATATTCATACCAATGCCTTTGTCAGCCAATGGGGTGCATTAGGTACTGTGGTTGAAAAGAAACCTTATTGGTTCCGAAATTCGTTAAAACGTCATACCACGACATCTGAGTTTAATATTGAAAATATTAAAGGCGATCAACTCCCTGTCGTTCAGATCGCTTATGGTTCTGACTCTATGATTACAGATGCTTATGTTGCTTATGCAAAAGCGGGCACCAAAGCAATTGTAAATGCGGGTACAGGTAATGGTTCAATCGCAAATTACATCGTACCTACATTAAAACAGTTACGTGATGAACAAGGCATTCAAATTATTCGTTCGTCTCGCGTCGCTCAAGGATTTGTCTTACGTAATGCAGAACAACCAGATGATAAATATGGTTGGGTCGCTGCACATGACTTAAATCCACAAAAAGCACGTATTTTGGCGGCTCTTGCGCTCACGAAAACCAATGATGCAAATGAGATCCAACGGATGTTCTGGGAATATTAATTTAAGCCTGTAATATTGAAGTCGATGGAATTAAACCGATGTATATGTCTAGATCACATATACATCGGTTTTTTCTTTGCTGTTTAAAATAAAAAGTCGATATGATCTTATTGCAAAAATATTAGACAACAGCCATACACAGAGCATGTTAGAATAATCGACGGTCGTGTTAAGGATAGATTTATGCAGTTTGTTCATCTTGGTATTCATACAGAATTTTCGATTACAGAATCGATTGTTCGCATACCTGATTTGGTCAAAGTTGCCGTAAAAGATGAAATGCCTGCACTGGCACTTACAGATTTATCTAACTTACATGCTGCTGTGAAATTTTATGAGGCTTGCCTAAAGAAAGGTATTAAACCAATTCTTGGCAGTGTGATCCGCCTAAATGATGCTGAACATAGAGCCACTTTATTAGCCATGAGTAATACAGGTTGGAGGAGTCTAACCGAAATCGTTTCTCGTGGCTTTATCGAAGGACAACAGCTCAGTATCCCCTGCGTGCAAAAGGATTGGATACTCGAACAATCTGAAGATTTAATCGTATTACTTGGGCAACGTAGTGATGTCGGGCAAATGCTCTGCTCATCCAACCCGCAAAAAGCTGAGCCATTATTAGAAGCTTGGATCGAAAAGTTTGGTAATCGCGTCTATTTGGCACTCACGCGTACTGAACGCGCTGACGAAGAAGATTTTATTCAGCAAGCCCTTAAACTTGCAGAAAAATATCAAATTGGTGTGGTTGCACATAATGATGTGCACTTTATCGAACAACATGATTATGATGCTCACGAAGCGCGTGTTTGTATCGCCGATGGTTATGTATTGGGTGATAATAAGCGCCCTAAAAACTTTAGTTCGGAACAGTATTTTAAAACTGGCGAACAAATGTCTGAACTATTTTCAGACATTCCGAGTGCGATCGCTAACAGTTATTACATTGCGCAACGTTGTAATGTCGCGTTGCAATTGGGTACTTATTTCTTACCCGACTTCCCGATTCCAGATGGTTATACCATTGATAGTTACTTCGAACATTTATCTCGTGAAGGCTTAGAAGAACGCCTTAATCATCTTTATCCGATTACAGAGCGCGATGAAGACTGGGCGGAAATTCGCAAGCCCTATGATGAGCGAATTAAGTATGAAGTCGATATTATCCTGAAAATGGGTTTCCCCGGATATTTCTTGATCGTCATGGACTTTATTCAATGGGCCAAAAATAATGGTGTGCCTGTTGGTCCCGGACGTGGTTCGGGTGCAGGGTCTTTGGTCGCATATAGTTTAAAAATTACCGATCTTGATCCCCTGCGATATGACCTTCTCTTTGAACGTTTCTTAAATCCTGAACGTGTCTCAATGCCCGATTTCGATGTCGATTTCTGTATTGCAGGTCGTGACCGTGTCATCGAATACGTCGCTCAAAACTATGGTCGTGAAGCGGTTTCACAGATCGCCACGTTCGGTACGATGGCTGCAAAAGGTGCGATTCGAGATGTCGCACGTGTATTGAGTAAATCTTATGGTTTAGCCGATCGTATTTCAAAAATGGTACCAACCAAACCGCTTGGTGTTGATTTGGCGACAGCTATCGACATGGAACCGCAACTTAAAGATATTGTCACCAATCCTTCAAATCCAGATCATGACGATGCCGCTGAGATTTGGGAAATGGCGCTCAAACTCGAAGGGATCACGCGTAACACTGGTAAACATGCTGGTGGTGTGGTGATTGCACCGGGAAAAATTACCGACTATTCAGCTGTTCTGTGTGAAGCTGATGGTACTGGCCGTGTTGCACAATATGACAAAGATGACGTTGAAGCCGCTGGTCTGGTCAAGTTTGACTTCTTGGGTTTGCGTAACCTGACTGTAATCGAAGATGCTGTTCAAAATATCAATAAACGGATCAAGTCGGCAGTTCCTTTAAATATTGTTGATGTGCCATTGGATGATAAAGATGCCTATCTTGTGTTTGCCAATGCAAATACAACTGCGGTGTTCCAGTTTGAATCCGTCGGCATGAAAAAAATGCTGAAGGAAGCACGACCAAGCAAATTTGAAGAAATTATTGCCTTCGTTTCCTTATATCGTCCGGGTCCAATGGATCTTATTCCTGACTTTATCCATCGTATGCATGGTGGTGAGTTTGAATATCTGCATCCTTTACTTGAAGGTGTATTAGAACCAACCTACGGTATTATGGTTTATCAAGAACAGGTGATGCAGGCTGCACAGATCTGTGCGGGCTATACGCTTGGTGGTGCAGATTTACTCCGTCGTGCGATGGGAAAAAAGAAACCCGAAGAAATGGTAAAACAACGCCAAATCTTTACTGAAGGTGCAGGACAAAAAGGCATTGATGTCGCAACTGCCAACCATATCTTCGACTATATGGAAAAGTTCGCAGGTTATGGCTTTAACAAATCCCACGCCGCAGCGTATGCCTTAGTTGCATACCATACAGCTTGGTTAAAAGCGCATTACCCTGCTGAGTTTATGGCAGCGGTACTGTCATCGGAAATGCAAAATACCGACAGTATTGTATTTTTAATTGATGACTGTCGTAATAACAAATTAGACGTGCTTCCACCTTCGGTAAATATGTCGTTGTATCACTTCCATGCCAGTGATGAACAAACGATTGTGTATGGACTCGGTGCGATTAAAGGTGTCGGCGAACAGGCGATGCAGTCTGTGATCGACTCACGCACCAAAGAAGGTCCTTATAAAGATTTATTTGATTTCTGCCATCGTATTGATCTGAAAAAAATCAACAAACGTACCTTAGAAGCTTTGATCCGTGCAGGTGCACTGGATTGTTTAGGTATTGAACGTTCAAGCCTCATGGCGCAACTTCCTGAAGCGGTGCAAGCTGCTGAACAAGCCCGAAGCAACCGCGAAACGGGGATCATGGACTTGTTTGGTGAAGTTGAAGAAGTTCAACGCAAACCCGCCAAACCCGTTAAACCGTGGGCGGATGAAGTTCGCCTAAAAGGTGAAAAAGATACGCTTGGTTTGTACTTAACAGGTCATCCAATTGATGTCTACCGCCCTGAATTAAAATCATTTGTACCTGCCAAACTCAATGAACTCACACCGACACGTCGCGGTGTTACCACTGTTTTTGCTGGATTGGTTGTTGACATTGCAAACTTTCCAAACCGTATTATGATCACCTTAGATGACGGTACAGCTCGTGTTGAGATCAGTTGTAATCACGAACGTTTCCAACGCTATAAAGAGATCGTTCGACCAGATCAGGTTGTAGTGATTGAGGGTGAAATTTACGAACGTGAAGGCTTCGACCGCCCAATGGCAAGGTTAAGCAAGGCCTTTAGTTTAAATGAGATTCGTCAAAAACGCGCCCAAAGTATCCAAGTTCGCTTAAGCCACGATTTAATGACAAAATCATTGGCCAAAGATCTGCAAACTCTGCTTTTACCCTATTGTAATATTGATATGTGCCAACATATTGGCCTACACATGCAAATTGAACAAAGCTTTGCAACAGCAGAATTACACTTAGGTGCGCAGTGGAAAGTTGCACCTCTAGATGAATTGCTGGCAAAGTTGCGTGATTATTTTGGTAAAGATGCAATTTTTATTGAATATCAAGTGAAATCAAAAGCAGCAAAAGTGGCTGAAGCACCTAAAGTCAGTGTTGTTGCCCCACCACCTGAAAATATGTCAATGGATGAAGCTTTAGATCTTTATCAAACTGAAATCTCTCAATATTCTTAAATTTGGATGATATATGAACCTGTTTGACTCAAACAACGTGTCCAAACATTTGGATCATGTGCGTATTGTCATGGTCAATACGACACTACCTGCAAATATTGGTAGTGCGTTACGTGCAATGAAAACGATGGGACTATCTAAACTTGTCTTAGTTGCACCCAAAACTTATCCGCATCCAGATATTGATGCCTTGGCAGCAGGCGCTCAAGACCTCATTGAACAGATCGAAATTGTGGACACTTTAGAAGACGCGATTCAAGACTGTCATTTGGTTTTTGGTACCAGTGCGCGTAGTCGCACGATTCCTTGGCCACTACTCGATGTTCGCCCTGCTGCAAAAGAAGCGTTGCAAGCCGCAAAGCAACAACAAAATATTGCGATTGTCTTTGGTCGTGAAGATCGTGGCTTAACCAACGAAGAATTGGCTTTGGCAAATTATCACTTAACCATTCCTGTTGATCCTGAATATGGCGTGCTCAATGTGGCTCAAGCCATTCAGGTGGTTTGTTATGAGTTACGTATGGCTGCACTTGAACAAAATACGCAAGCACTCAGCATGCCAGATGACCACATGCAACTCAAACAACAACAAAGTATGCAGTGGGATGAACCTCTCGTAAATCAACAGCAAATGGAAGAGTTTTATCCCCATTTAGAAAAAATGCTCACAGAAATTGAGTTTTTAGATCCAAATAATCCCCGTTTACTTCCATTACGCTTGCGTCGTTTATTTGGAAGGATACAATTAGATCGTATGGAATATCATTTATTACGCGGAATATTTAGTCGAGTGCAAGCACTTGCGAATGGTTCGTGGAAAAAAAACACGAAGGAGGATCAGTCCAATGATTAAACAGCTCAAAGAAGATATCGAAGCTGTATTTGCACGTGATCCTGCTGCACGCAATACACTCGAAGTTTTGACCACTTATCCAGGTATTCATGCATTGATTATGCATCGCATGGCACATGAGTTATGGAAAAAAGAATATAAAGGCACTGCCCGCCTGCTGTCGTCTTTTAGTCGCTTTGCAACAGGTATCGAAATCCATCCGGGTGCGAAAATTGGCAAACGTTTCTTCATAGATCATGGCATGGGTGTTGTGATTGGTGAAACTGCTGAGATTGGCAATGATGTAACCCTATACCACGGTGTGACTTTAGGTGGTACGACGTGGAACAAAGGTAAACGTCATCCTACTTTAGAAGATGGCGTGGTAGTTGGTGCAGGAGCAAAAATTTTAGGGCCTTTTACGGTACACAAAGGTGCAAAAGTCGGTTCCAATGCTGTAGTAACAAAAGAAGTCCCTGCTGGTGTAACCGCTGTAGGTAGTCCTGCTCGTTATATTTTCAAACAACCAGCAACAGTAGAGCAAACTGAACAAGAAGCACTGCGTCGAGATTATGCAGAGAGTATTGGGTTTGAACCCTATGCAACAACTGAAGAGCAAGCTGATCCAATTCTAGAAGGTATTCGTGTTCTACTTGATCGTATGCAGAACAATGAAAAACGGATGAATACGCTTTGTCAAAGACTCTCGCTACTCGATCCAACATTTAAAGGTCAGAACTCTAAAACTCAACCGTTTAGTAAAGAAGAGTTAAAAATTATTGAAGAAGTTCGACGAGAATGTGAAGCGCAAAGTATTCCATCAAAAACGGAATAAATTATAAAAATACAACATGCCATACATTGCAAGTTGGTTTCGCTTTTCCTAGACTAGCGAAACCAACTTCTTTTACCACCTTACTAGAATTAATGGATGTAGATCATGAATTTTAAGCCTTTGGCATTACTCGTACTTTCAACCTCATTTCTAACGGCATGCGGTATTGCGCCAACCAAAAAAGAAAGTGTTGCTGAACCTTTTGTATTTAAAGAACCTGATCCTACTCCAGCTTTTTATGCTTTAAATCCAATCCAGTATGATGCACCGCCAAGTTTTGAATTGGCGATTAAAGATGCCACAGCTCAACCAGTGACCAAAATGGTGGTTTCACTACAAAATGATCCGTCTAAATCAATGACTTTGGATGTAAACAAACTTATTGTTCCAACGATTGATAGCAAACAACGTAGTATGAAGTATGCCGTACTCGCTGGTGATAATGAAATCGATGTCACTGAAATCGATGATTTTTTACAATTGGTTGAAGGTAAGGCTCGTCATTACCCACCACGTTTCCCTGATCGTCAAGAACGTAAAGGTTATGAAACTAAACTCAAAGAAATTACCCATAAACTCGATGCTTTAGCAGAAAAACCAAATGCATCATTTGATGTATTAACACGTGCGTTTAAAGCCAGTGTGATGGCGCGCAACTTAGATTTGGGTACATCTTATACTTCTAAATCTTTAAATTACGCGCAACGCATTCTTGCCATTAGCCCAAATGATCCCGAAATCAATTTCTGGTTCGGTTTTGGTTTATCTGAAGGTGGCGGTCAACGTGAAGCGATTCCGTATTTAGACAAAGCAATCAAAGGCGGAGTTCAAGAGGCTTATCTTTCTGCTGCTAATAACTATCTTTGGTTAGAACAGAAGAAAAATGCAATTCAAACATTAAAGAACTATAAAATTAAATTTCCAGATGAAGCAGAAGTCGCTGATCGTTTAATTCGTGAAGTAGAATCTGGTAAACGCTGGAATGTTTGGCAAGTCATGAACTAATTTCATCTTCGCTTTAAATATAAATAGGCTGTCTAGTACAGCCTATTTTTTATTCATTGAAAAAACATCTTATTTCAGTATTATAACTACAACCAATCTCGTGACCTGTGCTGATCCATGATGCAAGCATTTACCCCCAATAAACGTCTATTTGTTATCAGTTTACTCAGTACCCTCATGTTCAGTGGATGTCAGGTTGTCAGCCTAAAAGAACAAGCATTGAATGTCACCATTGCCAATGAACGTAACAGCATCTTGACACAAAAAAAACTCAGTGAGGCCAGCCTCAATGTGCTTTCGATGTCAGGTAAAGCCGCTAAGATTTGTATGGAAACCCCCAATGAATGCGTAGCTGATTTACATGAAATCCCACAAATATTAGATGAACAATTACTATCAACCGCAAGTGAGTTATATCTTGCCAAAGCCATGGCGTTATCAGAGTCATCTGCATGCAAAGTCAGCAAACTGACCAAGCATAAAGCTGAAGAAGAACAAAAAACGATCCAACAAGCTTATGAGCAATGTCTAGATCAAGAACTAGATGCTTTGGATAAAACGATTCGTTACAGTTATGCCTATTTATTTAAAACCACTCGCCAACCACAAGAGCGTCTATTTGATAACCGTCAGGTACAAATTCGGGATTTTTATAACCAAGCTTTAGCTAGGCTGGTACAAGTTCACAAAGTTCGATACCCTAAACAAGCATTTGAGCCAACGATTAAAATTGGAAAAAGCACCTATTCACTTGATTTAAATGAATATCAACGTTTACAAAATGAGAGCCTAGAACAGTTTGTTTCTAGCTATAACATGAACTTCTCAGGCTTACGTGCACTTAACCGTCGTGATGGCTTCGGTTCTGATTTTGTTGCGGTCTTTGCCACGTCAGACCGTAAGCATGAGAACCAATATATACTCGATCCATTAAACTATGACTTCCCTAATGGCATAAATCCCAATATCCATCCAGCACGTTATCTGGCTTCGACCATCATTGCCCAACCCAAAAAAGCTGCTGCAACTGTCAATGACGTTTTAACCAGTCCTGAATTTGAAATTAAAGCTTATGATCCTTATAACACTGAAAAAGTAACCATCGCAGGTAAACCCTACTCACTTGCAGCAAATTTTTCTGCACCGTATGGACTTTGGTTAGCAGAAAATAATTTAGGTGTGGCAGCATATTTAAGCTTGATTGATCGAGATCAACGTTTAACCATGCCACATCTATACATGTTAGAGCCGTACAACCCAAATAAGAAAATAATCGTGCTCGTTCATGGTCTTGCAAGTAGCCCTGAGGCTTGGATTGCGGTCACCAATGATATTATGGGCGATACTGTTTTACGTGAACAATATCAAGTCTGGCAAGTTTTTTACTCAACCAATATGCCAATCTTAGAAAGCCGTTTTCAGATTTATGCACTATTAAAACAGGCATTTTCCTCATTAAATCCCAAAGATGCCGCAGCAAAAGATGCTGTTCTCATTGGTCATAGTATGGGCGGGATTATTAGTCGACTTCTGGTCAGCGATGTTGATCTGTCCAAACAAGCGTTAGCAATGATGAGTAGTCGTCAGCAAACACAACTGAGAAAACATCCCGCGATTAGCGAACGACTCAAAATGAAGCCAATTACAAACTTTGATCGGGCTATTTTCTTGGCTTCACCACATCGTGGTACGGATTATGCTGATCGTTGGTTTACTTTAGCTGCGCGTAAAATCATTCGTTTACCTGCAACTTTCTTAACCACGTTGGCGGATACATTGACCAGTGATGATATGGAGCTTAAAGACTTTGTAAAAACGCTGACCAGTGATGTTATTCAAAATGGCCCAAGTGATTTAAGCAAAAAATCAAAATTCATGGAATTGACTGCCGATATTCCACCTGAAAAAGGCTTAGTTTTCCATTCAATTATGGGCAATATTACCAAAAGTGACGATCCCAATATCATTACTGATGGCATCGTTCCTTATAAAAGTGCGCATTTAGATGGTGCTGTCTCTGAAAAAATCTTACATGGTGGACATTCGATTCAGGAAACGCCTGAAGCGATCTTAGAATTACGTCGGATTCTGCGTCAACATCTTGTTGATCATGGTTTATATAAACCTTAACGCAATAATAAAAAATGCCCAAACGCAAGTTTGGGCATTTTTATAAGAAAATTACGAACTGTTAATTACCCGAACGAATCATATAATCAAAAGCAGAGAGTGATGCTTTAGCGCCTTCACCCGTCGCAATGATGATTTGCTTATAAGGTACAGTGGTACAGTCACCCGCAGCAAACACACCTTTGACATTGGTTTCATTACGATCATTTACTATGATTTCACCACGATTACTCAACTCAACTGCACTGTCTTTCAAGAAATCGGTGTTTGGTAATAAACCAATCTGAACGAAGATCCCTGCAAGCTCTACCGTGTGCTCAATATCAGTTGCACGATCTTTATACTTCAAGCCAGTGACTTGAGAACCATCACCCAACACTTCAGTACTTAATGCGTTCAGAATCACGGTGGTATTTGGCAAACTATTTAATTTGTTCTGCAACACTTGATCGGCACGAAGTTTGGTATCAAATTCCACCAACGTGACATGCTCAACGATACCAGCAAGGTCAATTGCTGCTTCCACACCTGAGTTCCCGCCACCAATCACCGCAACACGCTTACCTTTGAAGAGTGGACCGTCACAGTGCGGGCAATACGCCACACCACGAGTACGGTATTCTACTTCACCTGGTACATTCATTTCTCTCCAACGCGCACCTGTAGAAAGAATAATGGTTTTTGATTCAAGCTTGGCACCATTTTCAAGTTCAACTTCAACCAAGCCAGATGCTGTTTGATCTGCACCGATGATTTTGCTGACACGTTGCAAGTTCATGATATCGACATCATATTCACGCACATGCGCTTCCATCTCGGCAGCAAACTTAGGGCCGACGGTTTTTTGTACAGAAGTAAAGTTTTCGATATCCATGGTATCCATCACCTGACCGCCAAAGCGCTCTGCCACGATACCGGTATTGATCCCTTTACGGGCAGCATAGATCGCTGCGGTTGCCCCAGCAGGACCTCCACCGATCACCAAGACATCAAAGGCATCTTTGGCATTGATCGCTGCTGCATCTTTCTCAGCTGAGTTGGTGTCTAACTTAGCAAGGATTTCTTCCAAAGTCATGCGACCTTGACCAATGTGTTGATCATCTTGGAATACCATTGGTACAGCCAAGATTTTGCGTTGTTCCACTTCGTCTTGGAAGAATGCACCATCAATCATGGTGGTGGTGGTATTTGGATTGTTGATCGCGATCAAATTCAATGCCTGAACCACATCTGGACAGTTATGACAGCTCAATGAGATAAACACATCAAAGTTTGCCGCGAGATTTAAGCCTTTAATTTGGTTTAAAACCTCATCAGAGACTTTAGGGGCATAACCAGACACTTGTAATAATGCCAAGATCAAAGAGGTAAACTCATGTCCCATCGGCAAGCCAGCAAAGAATACACGTGGCTGTTCGCCTGCTTTCGCCACCCCAAAACTCGGACGGCGAGCGTTTGAACCATCAAAACGCGCGGTTACTTGCTCAGATAACTCAGCAATTTCGGTGACAAGTTCTTTGATTTTTACAGCTTTGTCGGAATCATCTAAAGCAGCAACCAACTCGATCGGACTTTCTAAACGTTCTAAGTAAGCTTTTAATTGCGTTTTAATATTTTGATCTAACATCGATGTCTCCAAATTCTCAACAATTCAAGTCGGCTAAATTCATTCAATGAGGCTATAGTACGCAAAAGCACTAAATAGGTAAAACAGTATGTTTTTATGGGTTTGATCGGATAAACCGAACGCAGTTTAACTACACATCAAGTTTATGCGTAATTCGATCACGTCGATTTTTCAAATGTTTAGCAAGCGTATATAAGATTCCACTTAAGCCAAGTACAAGTGCAATCATTCCCCACAGGATGACATTTACGATCCTTGAGAACTGTTGCGCCTGTTGAGCTCGTGTATCTAATGCCTGTGTCGTCGCTGTAACGCTTCTACCATAAAGTTGCTGCTGCATCACCCATAATTGCTCAGGCTGAAAGTCATATTGATTAAATTGAATTGGATTATTTTTTTCAGCTTCAACGAGCTGATTGACATAGACATTTGCTGTCTTACGGTCAACAGATGGATGTAACAACGCCACCTGAGCCAACACGTAGGCTTTTTCTGTTGGAGAGATATTGGTTCGCTGTAAATCTTGAGCAATTTGACTCTCAATAATATTGGTTCGATAACTCATCCATTGTTGATATGCTTGTTCAGTATCATCGCTCCAGTCATATTGCAGATAACTTAGACCTGACCAAATCAAAATAAATGCGATCAACCATGCGACAAAACGTTGCGTCCATGATTGAAAACGGCGTTGAAAAAACTTCAGTTTCTTAGCCCAATACACAAGCAAAAAAGCACCAATCAGTGCCCCAAAAACTTTAACAAACAGCCACCCTACCCATGACAACAGATTAAAGAAATAATCGATAGGCTCTTTAAAAGGGATTAAATCTTGTACGTGATAAGGTAAGTCTAAAACTTGAACATGTGTAGAGAGATCAAAAAAACGATAGATCATCTCTTTTTGAAAAAATAAGGAGACCCCAATGGCTATCACTAAGGTTATACTGAGAAAAAACCAGATCATAAGATGACTTTGGCGCTTTGCTAAAGTCTCTAAACGTTGCTCTATCGGTTGAACACTAAAGTCATCTATAGGTGACAATGATTTTTCCTCTTATAACATCAAGACTTTGGCGAATTTTGCCCACTATTTTCCAGCACCAAATGATTTAGATTGTCCTGCAAGGCACGTAAACGAGTAGTTGCCTCAGCACGTTTTTGCATACCTTCTTTCTGGATTTGGATCACATCATTTACTGTATTAATGAGGGTGTTTTGTACATGTTCAAGTGTTTCAACATCAATCACTGAACGTTGATTAGCCTTGGCAGTATCTACTGAATTTTGATGCAACAATTCAGCATTACGGCGCAATAACTCATTGGTTGTGTCATCAATTGCTTTAGCAAGTTGCACACTATTTTTTTGCTCTTGCAATGAAATTGCTAAGCTAATCTGATTTTTCCATGCAGGTAAGGTAATATTTTTAATCGCATAAAACTTGTCGACTAGCATCAGGTTATTCGATTGAATAATACGAATCATCGGCAAGGTTTGCATGGCTGAGTGTTGCAACACCTGTAAATCACTGACTCTTTTTTCAAGATTATTCGCCAAATGATTTAAATCATAGACTTTTTGCGTTGTTTGTTGATCTTGCTCTTGTACAGTTAAGGTCGAGATTTGCTGTTGGATATCATGCTGTTTAAGCTGACCAGCTGCGATATAAACACCAAGTTGTTTATATTCCTCTTGTACTGCATCAAACATTTTATCCAGTGTACCCACACGTGCTTTCAAGCCCGATTGAGAACTTTCGATCTCTTTGACTAACGCATCGATCTGTTCTTTTGTGGTATTAAAATGCTGATCAAAGCTTTGTTTAGCATTTTTAAACTTACTTAGTATCCCACCAAAGAAACCTGAGCTTTTTGATTTATTTAAAATACTCGAAGTATTCAGTTGTTGGGCAACCTGTACGACTTCATTTAACTTCTGCCCAGTTGTATCCAAATCCTTATTTTGTACAAGGCTCAGTAACTCATCGGTATAAGTTGAAGTTTTGCTTGCAATATTCTTTCCATACTCCGCCACAACTGTGGTACTAATATCATTCAGTTCTTTATGCGCACTCATCACTTCAGCGAAGTCTTGTGGTTGTAAGCCCAATTCTTTTAAATTGAGTTGTTCAAATCGTTGCTCTTGATTCACAACCAACTCGTTTGATGATGGTATTAACTCTGAATTTGACATAATGTTCCCCTCTTATTTCTGTAATGATTTCTTCAGATTTTGGATTAGATTTTCTCTACTCTTGTCGAGCTGTTCAAGCACAGCCGAAGAATTTGACTCACGACTTTGCTTTAAATGATATTGCCACGCAGGAATTAAAACTTGCTGTGCTTCTTTGAAACGGTCTAATAGACTAAAAGACAAATGCTGAGACAATTGCATCTGTTTCATTGCAATATCATTGCTCGCCTGTAAGGTTTGTAAAGTATTAATTTTTTTTGAAAGCCGCTCTACAAAATGATCAAGTGTTTGCTGCTTGCTAAATGCTGGATATTCGCTTAAAAACTGCTCTGCCGCCACAATATATGCCGCCATTTGCTCTCTTAGGCCCAACACTTGTTGTAATCGAGATTGAGATTTTTGAATTTCAATCTGTAATCTTTGGCTTAAATGATTGGCTTGCTGAATAAGTTGATCTAAATCTTTGACATATTTGACTTGACCAGCATCATATTCAATATCAATCCCTAACCATTTCTGTAATGCATTAAATCTTCTACCGCCTACATACTTCTTTGATTGCGATAATTGCTGAATGATTTGAGTGATCACTTCACTGAGTTGTTGGTTGAGTTTGGGATCAACCCCATTCAACAAGACACTTTGCGCTTGAACCAAATGATCAGCATAATGACTCAAACGATGAGGATCGTTGAACAAAGGCAATAAATCATTACGTTTAATCGCTAAAATATGTTCTTGATTTGATTCAATTTGCGATAAAGGGGTAAGGTCAAGCGGTATAGTCATATCTGTAGAAATTAGTCAGAACAAATAAGTTTGAACAGCTTAGTTGTAGCATGTTCTGACTCTTTCGCATACTGAAATGTTGTTATGATTTGCAGTATTTGTCGTTGTTATTTTTAAAATTATTCTAAGATTTTTGTGGTATCGCATAGGTCCCGATAACGTGTGCCACAGCTTCTCCCTCATCACCAGAATATAACCAAACTTCACCCGTCACTAAAGTTTTGCCCACTTTAATCAATTTACAAACTGCTCGTATATTCTGACCTGCTTTGGGCTTACGAAAAAAGTTAATCGTCATATTGGTAGTGACTGCCATGGCAACCAACCCTAAATGTCCCATAATCGCCACATACAATACAAAATCAGCCACCAACATTAAGGTCGGACCCGATACTGTCTGACCAGGACGCAAATCCTCCCGATCAACTTGATATAACAACTCCGCACCTTTAGGTGTAATCGCTTCAATACTACATTTTCTAAGTGCTTGTGGAAATTCTTGAGCTAAAAACTCAACGATTTCATGTTTCGTAATTGTCATTTGCGACCTAATATCGATTTTCAAAAGTTTTAATTGTGTCAGTGAGGTCTTATCTGTCATTTATATATACGCATGGCGTAGAGCATACAGACCTCACCTATTCTTAGAGCTTAATGCAATTTCAATCTACACGATTAGAAAGTTCATTTAGCACTTGCCAATAGGTTGGCGGTTCAGTTACATGGCCACGCTCACGTAACATTTGATGCATTTTTGGCAGTTTAAAATAAGGAACTGTCGCCATCAAATGATGTTCTTTATGATAATTGACATGAATGGGTGCGACTAAAGCTCGTGCGATAAAACCTGCTTGTGTGGTGCGGGTATTGGTTAAAGCGCTGTTGCTCGTTGGCATACCGGCATGTTCTGCCATAGAGCGAACACGTAAAAACAATGGAAACGGGGTTAAATAAGCCAAAACCCAAAGCGCATACAGTTTAGGATGACCTGCCGCCCACAATGCAGAAAACATAGCGGTGTTAGTTGCAATCGCCCCTGCACTGTTTTTTAAAAAGGTCTTTGGATAATCAGACCAATGTCGCCCTTCCTGAGAAATCCAGCGACGATCATTCGAAACCGTCCATTGCATTTTCTCAATATCCATCAACACTCGCCCAACCGCAAATTTAAAACCCGTAACACCAGATAAATCACGGATAAATTTGCGCATCAAAGATTTTTTCGAGGTTGGAAAGCCTGCAACGAGTGATACATCAGGATCATCGACTGTTGAGGTTTTACTGTGATGACGCATGTGATGCGCGCGGTACTTATGTAGATCATTCCAAATTGGGCGTGCACATAACCAATCTGTCGCGGTGTCATTCAGCCATTTAGTTTTAAATAAACTTTGATGTGAAGCATCATGCATTAAGATAGCCAATGCCAATTGTCGACCCGCCAAAACCACCAACGCAGCGACACACATTAATAATTTGCCCCAAGCAGGCAAATATTCCCAAGAGGTCGCGACAGCGGCAAACGTTCCACCGATGACTGCCCAAGTTGACAATACCGCCCAACCACCATGTACATCCGATTTGGCTGTGAGTGCCGTGATTTCTTCCCTACTGAATAAATCGCTCATTGCGACACGTGTATTCATTTCGCTATCCTGCCTATTTATTTTATTTTCATAAATACGTAAATTATAATTTTATTTTAAATCATGTAATATTTCTGTCAATAAATTTAAAGGATATATTTTGTAATATCAAAATCGATACTTATACCGCACTTTCCTCATAAAACTTGGCCCATAGTGCTAACCCCGTTTGATCGAGTTGCTGAACACTGGATGCAAACTGATCCCGAAGTTCGACATCAACAAAATCTTCGGGTAATAATGGATCATTCATTAACAAGGAAATGGTCTGGCGACCCAACAATAGAGATTCTCTCGTTGCATCATCCAAGTCCAACTGGTTGACCGTCAGTAACCAGTCTTGAATCATCTGACTATATTTCTCATAATTTTGATTCAGTGTCTGTGTCGGCCATAATTTAGGAATACTGACCAAAGTTGCTGGGTCAAAATGATTAATCTGACAAATCTTGGCGCTGCTCTCTAAACCAGTCGCTTGTAATGCTGAGACAATATCTGCGAATGAAATCGCGAGATTATCCGGACGAATATAAATACCTTGTTCTAGTTCCTTAAAACCAAAATGTTTTAATGCTCTTTCTCGACGATTCAATGCAGTACGGTCAACCCGTCCTAATTCACCAGTAAACACCGCAAGATATTGGTGATTCCAGACTTTAGTACGCTTAATACCGCGCTTACGATTCAACATGACATCTGCCCACTCATGTGATTGGGCTGTAAACTGGTACACGCCACGCTCAATGGCTTCGATCACGCCTTCACCCGATAGACGAGTTACAGCAACACGAATACTATTCTCACTAATTTCAAACAATTTAGCAGCAATAATAATTTGTTTAATCGAAATCTCACGGCCTTGCGAACCTAAAAGTAAATCAATAATTAAATCTCGGGCATTTAGTTTCACTATTGTCATATTGCTATTGAACCAATTTAAAAATATAAAAATTTAAACCATAGAATTCTTTCATAAATACCTTTTGTTTCTCCCCATAGAAGAAATACAAAGCGGGTGCAATGAATGATAAAAGCGGCTTAAAGGGTTTAGGAATTCTAGCATTGCACACTGCAATTTTTATACGCTACCGATCAAAGGCATGCTCAAAAGAACATGGACGCATGCAAAATTTATCTTAAATAATCATCAAACTATTTTTCTTCTGCATTTGTTCAACAACTTCTTTAGTCTCAAAGCCCAAACGCCAATATAACAATTCTAAAACATCTAGCTCATCTTGCGTAATGATCCGGTCACTCCACAAACACCGCTCAGCAATGGCTAAGATATTGAGACGATCACGTAACAGCAGCCCAGACACATCATTTAAAATTTCAGCAAGATCAAGTGGCTCATCTGAAATGTCCGCATACCTTTGCATTTCATCTTCAGTTAAAAGAAATCTTAAAATGCGCTCGCGTACTTCGAGTTGATTTGGACTATTAATTTGTTGTACATGCAATAAAGCATCGATCAAATGAACGATCTGAGACTTCACGTCTTCAAATGCTGCTGGTAGATGTGCTGGCATCAAGTTTAACTCATGCTTCACGCGCTCTAGGAGCAAAGCATCTAGCAACCCCACTTCACCATCCGCTTGTATAATCGACGCTAATTTCGTTAAAAACTGACGTGCGATACTGGTCGGCATGTGACCAATATTTTTACACGCATCATGGAAGATTTGGACATGAATTCGACCATCTAAATTTAACAAAGCATCAACTATGGCATGACTTACTGGTGCATCTTGTGGAATAAACTCGCGGTATTGGCGAATCATTAAAATCGCCACCATAAGCTCTCGTGAGCCAGTTGCCGTCTGCATTGCCCTTTGAATCAATTCAGGGCGCTTCTTATGCTTACGCACTTCAGGATTGAGTGGCTTAATCGCATCATTCAATGCAAAACTGATTGGAGACAAGCGCAGCAAAGGTAATGGCTGAGGTGAGCTCCACGGTGTCGAGACATCAGTAATTTCTTCTTCCAATGAGCGGAACAAACTAAATAACGGGCGACTGCGCAACTTTCTAAGATTTTCTAATTGTAAATCTTGCAATAATGTTGGGTTTAGCTCATAGATCCGCTCTTTAATACTTGGATGAATATTCATCCAACTTTGTGGGCTGAGTGAGTTGGCAAAGCACATATGCGAAATCGATTCAGAATATGCACTGTGAATTTGCGAGCCTGAGTGATGTACATAGATACGCAATAGCGTTTGAATATTGGCATTATTATTCATCAAATGCATGGTTTTCAAATCATTACGAAAGGTTCGACCACTCAAGGTTAGATATTTAATAAAGCGTGTAATAAGGATACCTAAACTACCGATTAGCCAAATCACACCACCAATCGCAACAAAAATCGTTTCAAACTTATTACGACGTTTAGTTGCATAAGGACTATAGCCAGCCTGTGCTAATTTACTGCCCCACTGACTAAATGTGGTTAAGCCGCTGTAGAGAATTTTAAGCTTGGTATTTTCAACCGCCTCACCCGATAAAATTTGATTAAACTCATAACTCAGTAAACCATATAGCTCTAGTTCATCTAGATTCTGCAATGCGCCCCAAGTCAAAATAATCACAATATCTTGAGATTTAAAACCTGCCGTTAGTGCATTCACACCAACTTCATCAGGCAATACGTAAACGGCTGGAGTATCAATTGCAAAGCTATTTGCGACTTGCTCTACAACTTTTAATGCCGTGTTTTCTTCTGGGGTGCTTTCATCAAACACTAAACGTCGAGCTTTTAGCTGCTTCGCAAGTGAATGTCCGCCTTCACGTAATACATAAAGTTCCGCACCGACAGACCACAACATGACGAAAATCAATAAAGCAATAAAATACGGGCTAAGCGCATGCCACCAAATGAGCTGCGTATAATCAAAGAAATGAACCACCAGACCCAAAATTAAATTGAGAATAAAGACGGTCAATAACATCGCGAGCCAACAAAAACTCATTGACCATACGATGCTTTTATTTTCAATTAAATAATGGCTCATTTCTTTCAATGTAAAATTTCCTGATTACATTGTTTATATTAGGATGTTTCGTAGCCACCATCATAGAATAAAAAAGCGGGAATTTCCCGCTTTTCTATAAATGCAGTACGTTACTCTTCTTTGATGCCAGTTAAATCAACTGAAGCAGCATCGATGTTTACGTCAATATAGCCATCGGCTTGCTTCTTCGCTGTATCATTACGCTTTTGTTCAAGATCAGCTAGATAAGCCTTGTCGATTCCACCAGCAACGTAAACACCATCGAATACAGAGCAGTCAAACTCTGTTAAATCAGGCACTTTACTGGTACGAACAGCATCTTTCAAATCTTCTAAATCTTGAAAAACTAAGCGATCAGCACCAATAATTTCACGAATTTCCTCTACAGTACGTTCTGAAGCGATTAATTCTGATTTCGCTGGCATATCAATACCGTACACATTTGGATATTTCACCATAGGCGCAGCAGAAGCAAAGAAAACTTTTTTCGCGCCTGAGTCACGTGCCATTTGAATGATTTCATTACACGTTGTACCACGTACAATCGAGTCATCCACCAATAAAACATTCTTGTCCTTGAACTCAAGTTCGACAGGATTGAGTTTTTGGCGAACTGATTTTTTACGTTGTTGCTGACCTGGCATAATAAAGGTACGTCCGATATAACGGTTTTTCATAAAACCTTCACGGAATTTCACACCAAGAATATTTGCCAACTCCAATGCAGAAGTACGACTGGTATCAGGAATTGGAATCACAACATCAATATCGTGTTCCTCACTCCATTCTTTTAGAATCTTATATGCTAGTTTTTCACCCATTTTCAAACGAGCTTTATAAACAGAAATGCCATCAATAATTGCATCTGGACGTGCAAAATAGACGTATTCAAAAATACATGGACGATATTCTGGATTTACTGCACATTGCTTGGTGAATAGTTCACCTTCTGAATTGATAAAGATGGCTTCGCCTGGCTCAATATCACGCTCAATTTTAAAACCAAGCGCGGTAATCGCCACAGACTCCGAAGCAATAATATATTCGGTGCCTTGTGTGGTTTCTCGTGAACCATAGATCAAAGGACGAATCCCGTTTGGATCACGAAAGCCGACTAAACCATGACCAGTGACCATTGCAACCACACCATAAGCACCTTTACAACGCTCATGCACACGAGAAACGGTATGAAACATGTCCTCAGGTGTTGGGTTCAATGTGCCACATTTCTGCAACTCATGGGCAAATACGTTAAGCAAAACTTCCGAATCCGAATCCGTATTCATATGACGTAAATCTGTTTTAAACAGATCATCATGAATTTCTGCGGCATTGGTTAAATTACCATTGTGCGCAAGCGTAATACCGTAAGGAGAGTTCACATAAAATGGTTGAGCTTCAGCGCTACTTGATGAACCAGCAGTTGGATAACGAACGTGTCCAATGCCATAGTTTCCAAGTAAAGCACGCATGTGACGAGTATGGAATACATCACGTACCATACCGTTATCTTTGCGGAGAAATAAACGCCCTTGATCGCAAGTTACGATTCCTGCTGCATCCTGTCCTCGATGTTGCAACATCGTCAAGGCATCAAATAACATTTGGTTTACTGGCGATTTACCGGCAATCCCAACTACTCCACACATAGCAACCTCGCAACAAGCTAGCGATTAATAAAACGGATTTTTCGTCGAATGATCAGCGCGATGATCGGCTGAAGCACGTTCTGATTCATTCATGTCAATTGAAGGGCGATGTAATAACGCACCTTCGGAAGTCATTTGGTTTAAAGCTTGATTTGCAGCATCTTTGGATAACTCAGTAGCCAAAGGCGCATAAGGTAATAGAATTTGTACAAATTTCGACTGTTTCCAGTGTGGTGAACTCTCAACCCAAGGTCCTAGGCCTTGCATGGTAACCAAGACGATTAACAGTCCTTTTAATGAACCAAAAGCACCGCCTGCTAAACGATTTAATGGGCCCAATTTTAAAGTTTTCAAGAGTCCATTCAACAGGGCTGAAACGATCCACGTACACACCACGATGATCAGTACGATAAAAGCAAACGCTGCAATTTTTTGCACAACAGGATCTTGGCTTAGACTGCTCATAGCAGGTGCCAATACGACAGCGTACTTTGCTCCGACGATCAAAGCGAATATCCATCCGACCAAGTTCGCAAAGGCTTTTATAAATCCTTGACGCAAACCGTTCAGCCCTCCAATGAGCAAGATGATCAGAATAATGATATCAAGCGTGTTCATTTCACAATGTCATCGCGTTTACACAATCTTTTACAAGCACTGGACCGGTATAAATCAGCCCGCTATAAATTTGAATTAAGCTTGCGCCTGCCTGCTGTTTGGCTACAGCTTGGTCGCCAGATAAAATACCACCGACCCCAATTAACGGAATTTGTCCTTTCAAGACTGTAGAGAACTGACGTAAGCATTCTGTACTTTTTTCAAATACTGGTGCGCCAGATAAACCACCTGATTCATCGCCATATGGTAGATTTTCTACCCCTTCACGGCCTAAGGTGGTATTAGTCACAATCAAACCATCGATCTTAAATTTCAACAATTGCGCTGCAATAAAATCAATGTCTTCTGGGGTTAAGTCTGGTGCAACTTTCAGTACTAAAGGAACATAATGATTATATTGTTGTGAAAGTTCAAGTTGACGATCTTTCAAAGTTTTTAACAATTCTGTAAGTGCATCACCACTTTGTAAACTACGTAAATTTTTAGTATTTGGTGATGAAATATTAACGGTAATATAAGAAGCGTAATTATAGACTTTTTCTAGACAAATCAAATAATCAGAGACAGCATCCTCGACAGGCGTATCCGCATTTTTTCCGATATTGATGCCTAAAACACCTTTGAAGTTTGCTGCTTTTACATTTTCAATCAGTTGATCGACCCCATCGTTATTGAACCCCATACGGTTAATAATTGCTTTTGCTTGAGGGATACGAAATAAACGAGGTTGTGGATTGCCTTCTTGTGGGCGCGGTGTAATGGTACCAATTTCGATAAAACCAAAACCCAATGCGGCTAAAGCATCAATATGTGCACCATTTTTATCTAAACCAGCAGCGAGACCAACAGGATTTGGAAACTCGATCCCCATACAGGTCACTGGTTTTGCTGGGACTTTTTGATGCATTAAACCGAATTTTTGGGCTTTACCGAGCATGGAGAGTGTGAGTTCATGCGCACGTTCAGGTGCTAAGGTAAACAACAAAGGGCGCGCCAATGAATATAACATACCAATCACAGTCTACTGATTTTCAAGTACCCATATTATAGGCACAGGCTCAACAAAACACCATGCTTAGCATAGAGTTATTTTAGGTTCTGCCGATATTTCAAGCACGCATGCGTTGTTATTGTACCGTTGCAGTTAATTTGATCTGGTTATTGTTAGAGACCATTTCCATTTTTACCACACTCAGTCCCATTTGCGACAGTTGCATCAAAAAGTTTGCCAGTACAGCATAATTTTTATGTTCAGCAACAATTTGAATCTGCTCGCCACTCGGTTGTGATGAAACAGCAAGTCCTTGTTGTTGTGCCGTGCGTTGGATCTTATCTGCGGCGGAAAGTTCAAGATCATTTGCAGGTTTCATGGTTGCAGCATTACTCTGCATCCACACGGTTAAATCTTTTAATTCATTCACCCGTTTTTGTTGCTGATCGGCCAAACTATGCATTTTCCATACAGCTGCACCAATGACCACCACAACGACAAAAATAGTCGTAAAAATCACCATGATGCGTTCACGTGCCGATAAAGTTTGTAAATACTGATCTAAAGCTTCTGCTTTCTGATCGAAGTAATTTTGTATTTGCGTTAATACTTTCATTATTTTATTTTTACCGTCCCAATCGCACCGACACTGTCCGCTTGAACATTGCCTAATTCAGCTTGAAAACCCTGTTGATTGAGTTGCTGCACCAATGTTTGCAAAGCATTGGCTGAGTTGGCTTTCAGAGCCATCGACAATACAGATGCATCAAAACTCATCTGTTGAGCCACAATCTGATTTTGCATCAAAATAGGCCCAACACGACTCAGTAGTGAGAGTGCTTGTGCATCTCCAAGTCGACTCATACGCAACTGGCTTTCAAACTGGCTTTTAATATTTTGCTCAGTCACACGACTGTTTTCGCCAAACCAATACTTGTATTGATCCACAGCTTGTAGTGCGGTCTGATCAGCGACCTTTTTAAGCTTTGACCAACGTAATGCATCATAGCCCAACTGGACAAAAATCACGGCCATGAAAACAACAGCAGCGGCTTTCCAGTAACCTGACCATTGAATATCCGTATTTTTAGCTTTTGGGAATACATTGAAAGGATGTTGCTTGGCTCTTGGGATTTGATGGAATTGGTAACTAAATTCAGTACGCTGCTCTCGACTTGAAACACTTGCTAATTGATCTAGCTGATTGGTATTTAAATTTGCAAATTGATACTGTGTTTCAGTTGGCTGGAATTCTAAAAACAACCCTAAATCATCGACTGAGTTGCCTAACCAAGCATTTTCTCTGACCAGCAAATGATCATAAAGATTGACCAGCACCACCTGATTATTTTCAGGGTTGGCTTCTGGTTCAGGCAAAATCAAAAAGTCTGGTAAAAAAGCAACTATTTCAATTGGCAATAAACTTAAGGCATGCTGCCAAGTTTCAATTGTTGATTGAGCAACCCCTAAAATATTCAATTGATCCTGATGAAAATGATGCACGACTTTCATGTGATCAATCGGCAAAGTCACATACTCTTCCAATAGATACTTGACGCCCTCTGGACCTAATTGCTTGTAATGCGTCTTTGTCATCGGTTGCTGCAACATTTGAGCATTTCGGCTTGGGAAATAAATAACCGCTTCTTTTCCACTATGCGCTTGCAAGTCTTGAATCAATAGTTCAAGACTATTTGCCTGCAACCAATTTTCCCCAGTCGACCAATACCATGTTCCGTTGGTTTCGGGCATCCATATATACAACATACGTGTTTAGTACTCTTATTCTATTGCGGGAATGTCCGTTATATCGTTGGAATAAAACTATTCTTTTGCGTAGATAAACCATTGGCGATAACAGCTTGATCATAAATCCGCGCTTCAGCCAATGCAAATGGTTGAAAACTTTCAAGTGTTAATTGCTCAGCAATATGCGCAATGACATTCATATGACAAACCACAGCAATTGATTCATACGGCAGTTTTGATAGCCACTCAATTGCACCTTTCGCATCATCATCTGGTTTAATCTTATCGCAAATTAAAACTGGGATTCCTGCAAAATGAGCCTTGATATGTTCCAAAGTTTCTTGTGCACGTAATAATGGACTCACCACAAAAATCTCAGGTTGAATCATATCTTTTAGGAAAAGCCCAGTCTGTTTAGCTTGTTGATGACCTCGCGCTGTTAAGGGACGTTGCATATCATTTCCATTGATTGCTGGAGACGCTTCACCGTGGCGGACTAATGTAAGTTGCATAACATAACCTTATTTTTTATATCGCTATATTAACCATCATTGATGACAATTTAATAAATTTATTCCTCTTCTCTCCCAAGCCCACTCCTTTAAGAGCAGAAACTCCCACAAATCCTAACCAATCGTTAAATTCATAGGAAGCCCCCTCTTCTTGATCGAAGAAGGATTTAGAGGGAGCTTGGGAAAAATGTTCAAACTTCATGGTGTGGTAAAACAAATTCAACATCACTACGATGACCATTTTTCATTAAAGACAAAGCAATCGTCATTGGTGGTGCATTTTCAAAAATAACTTCATATAAAGCATTGGTAATCGGCATATACACATCTAGTTCGGCAGCTTTAGTACGAACTTGAACAATGGTATTAATCCCTTCTGCCGTTTGACCCAACTCTTTAGTCGCTTGATCAAGTGTTTTGCCAGAACCCAAGGCGAAACCAATTTGATAATTACGGCTTAATGGACTGTTACAGGTCGCAAATAAATCACCGACACCAGATAAGCCTAAGAAAGTGAGTGGATTTGCACCTTGCTCTACGGCGAAACGACTCATTTCGGCCAAAGCCCGCGTTAAAATCATACTCTTGGTATTTTCACCAATGTTATAAGCAGCACCCATCCCCATTGCAACCGCATAAATATTTTTGAGCGCGCCACCAAGTTCAACACCATGCACATCATCACTGCCGAATACACGAAATAATGCGCTATGTAATGCATGTTGTACTGCATAGCGTACCAATTCTGATTCACTCGCAATCACCGTACCAGATGGCATACTTGCCATAATTTCTTTGGCTAAGTTTGGACCAGACAAAACACCATAAGGAACTTCCGGCAATTCTTCCCGAATGATTTCACTCATGAAACTAAAAGTTTTTGCTTCAATCCCTTTCGTCAGTGAAACAACCGCTTGCGCGCTGATAAAGGGTGCGATTTGCTTAAGTACATCGCGAAATGAATGGCTTGGAATCGCCACTAAGATAATATCGCGATCACGAACAGCCAGCTCTAAATCTGCGACTGCGCGTAAAGTCGGTTCTAAAGTGTAATCAGGTAAATAGCGTTTATTGACATGCGTTTGATTGATTTCTTCAGCGACGGCTGCATCACGAATCCATATCATGGTATCGCAACCATTGCGTGCAGCTAAATTAGCCATTGCGGTACCGAAGCTACCACCACCGAGTACTGTAATTCTTAATGCCGTTTTTTGATCCACTGCAACGGGTTCAACTAAATCGCTAAATTTTAACTCTGCCATTTTTTATCCTGAAACTAATTTCTTTGTTTAATCATTCAAAAATAAGATTAGGTCGATTGCCATATTTTTACAAAATTCTGACTCTCTATTTCTGCACGTGGTGCAATGACTTTAGCAGCCGTACCAATATAAATAATACCTGAAATCAAATCTTGCGCTTGTAATCCTAATTGACGCTTAAGCCAATCAGACTCAACCACGGCACCAGAACGCCACATACTTGCAAAGCCTTGTGCCTGCAAAGACAACAACAGGTTCTGAATCGCAGCACCTGTACTGAGGATTTGCTCAAAATGTGGAACCTTAGGATGATCTTGAAGTGTTGTTAACGCTAAAACCAACATCGGTGCGCGAAACGGATGATGTTTTGCACGCTCCAAATGAGTTGGATCTGTTTCACCTAAATCAGCTAAAGCCTTGGCCAAATGTTCGCCAAAAGCAGCTCGATGCTCAGCCGTGATGACCACGAACCTCGTCGGTTTTAAACGATGATGATCAGGCGCTGTTAATGCAGCTTGAATTGCTTTTTCGAGTTGCTCAGTATTCGGTGCTGGTTCAATTAACTGCCCAATAGATTGACGTTGATGAATATTTTGATGAATTGTCTCTATATTTGAGTCCGTCATTGACATGAATCTAACTAAGGCAAGGATTTTGCTAGATTAGCATAATCTGAATAATTTTCACTACGTCTAATTGAGGCTTGTTTAATATTCATGAACGAATTTCATCACTGTAAATAACATCATGAGCTAGAGATTAAGATGTGATAATTTCCCTTACCAAGTGTCACAACAAACTGTACACAAGCTGCGAAAGTAATTAAACATTATATGTTTCAATAATCAGATGATGTTCATCACTAGAGAAAAAGCAATGAAAAAAAATTTAGTTATTAGTTTAATCGGTGGTTTAGCGCTTGGATTAACAGCATGTGCATCTACTCCAACCAGTACATTGGCCATTCAAAAAGAAAATAATCAATATGAAGTGACAGGTATTGGCAAGACCAGTCTCATTTCTAAAAACAATGCGATTAGTGCTGCACAGAAGACCTGTACTCGTAATACCTCGGCTGTTGTGGTGGATGAAAAAGTGGTTTATCAGGGCGTGTTAAAAGGTGTCGTAGATGAACAAACTGGCAGAATGGTAGAAGCTGCCGCAGGTGTGCTTGGCTCGATGACAGGTACCAAAGCATCTTTATCTAAAGACGATGACTATCAAACCACACTAACCTTTTACTGCAAGGCGAACTAAATAATACAAAAAAGCCGATGCATATGCATCGGCTTTGGTATCTGTTAAAGCTTATTGAAGTTCACTTGCTGCAACTTCTGTATCAGCATCTTCAACAACATCAGTATTGTGCTCATCCATGATTGGTTTATCAATTGCATCGATAGCAGCTTGTTGAGCAGAAGTCGTCTCTGTTGATACAACTGAAGTTGCTTGTTCTTGGTCTTCAGCAGTTTTTGCTTCTTCTTTCTTTGCGCAAGCAGTCAATACCATTACTGGTGCGATCATTAAAGCAATAAGTGTTAGTTTAAAATTCATTGCAGCTTCCCATCATTACTGGTTAGTTTGATGACAATGATATGTCAACAATGTGACACTTTTATGACCACAATACAATAAAAAAGCAAAAGAGCCGATTTACATCGACTCTCCTCTTTCATCTTTTGTTATAAATCAAAAGATTAGAACTTTATTGAGCACGCTCAATTAATACAGCTACAGCAGGTAAAGTTTTGCCTTCTACAAACTCCAAGAATGCACCACCACCTGTTGAGATATAACCAATTTGATCTGCCACTGCATATTTATCAATTGCAGCAAGTGTGTCACCACCACCCGCGATTGAGAAACCTGCTGACTCTGCGATTGCAAGTGAAAGTGCTTTTGTACCTTCGCCAAATTGATCAACCTCGAAGACACCCACAGGGCCATTCCAAAGAATGGTTTTTGAAGATTTCAAGATTTCAGCAAAAACTTTTGCAGTTTCAGGACCGACATCCAAAATCATGTCAGTGTCAGTCACATCTTCAACTTTTTTCACGACCGCTTGAGCATTTGCCAAAGAACCCAAGAAATCATCAAAGTTGATTTGACTTGCATCAGCAACCACAACATCGGTCGGTAATGGAACACTTACCTTTGCAGCAATTTGCTTCGCAGTTTCAATCAAGTCAGCTTCATACAGTGATTTACCCACATTGAAACCAGCAGCAGCTAAAAATGTATTTGCAATACCACCACCAACGATTAATTGATCACAAAGCGTTGATAATGAATTTAATACATCAAGTTTAGTTGAGACTTTAGAACCTGCGACAATTGCCACCATTGGCTTTTCAGGTGTTTGCATAGCACGACCCAAAGCATCCAACTCAGCAGCCAATAAAGGACCAGCGGCAGCAACTTGAGCAAAACGAGCAGCGCCTTCAGTAGAAGCTTCTGCGCGATGTGCTGTACCAAATGCATCCATCACGAAAACATCACAAAGTGCAGCATATTTCTTTGCAAGTTCTTCGTTATTTTTCTTTTCGCCATGGTTGAAACGAACGTTTTCAAGTAATACAACTTGGCCCGCTTCAACTTCAACGCCATCTAAATAGTCAGTCAATAATTTAACGTCTTGACCTAAAGCTTTGCTTAAATAAGCAGCGACTGGCGCAAGCGATTGTTCAGGTTTTGGCTCACCCTCTACAGGACGACCAAGGTGAGAAAACACCATAACCGCTGCGCCTTTTTCTAAAGCAGCTTTGATGGTCGGCAACGCTGCACGTAGACGTGCATCGCTGGTGATTTCCCCACTTTTTACAGGAACGTTTAAGTCTTCACGAATAAGAACACGTTTACCTGCTAAATCAAGGTCAGTCATGCGCTGGAAATTCATGGATGGCTCTCTAATTGATTTTAAAAACGGCACAATTTTAAATGATTCTCAAAAATAAAGGTGAGTTTTTTTTGTAGAAAAGCTGTCGAAAGCCTCACTTTTGATTATGATAACTCTCGTCTTTATATCTTTTTATTATTATGTCTATTCATCCAGATCCTAAAATTAATCGTTTAAACGTACTTGGCGAACCTTTAGCCAGTTGTTGTTATGACCCAATTACGGGGTACTTCCGTAATGGTTTCTGCCACACATCTACTACCGATTTAGGTCAGCACACCATGTGCGTGCAAATGACCTCTGAATTTTTAAATTTTTCCCAAAAAGTCGGCAATGATCTCATCACACCTTTGCCAGAAATGAGTTTCCCTGGTCTCAAACCTGGTGATTTCTGGTGTATCTGTGTGACACGCTGGGTAGAAGCCTATGAAGCAGGTCAAGCGCCACCGATCAAACTGAATGCCTGCCATAATGCAGTGCTGCACTATGTTCCGCTCAATATCCTTGTGGAATACGCAGTGTAATGAACCAGTTTGAGCTTATTTTGGCTTCAAGCAGCCAAACACGCAAAGATTTGATGGATCGTTTAGGTCTGAAATATCATTGCATTTCACCTGATATCGATGAGTCGGAAAATGGTGAAATGCATGCTGATGATCTGGCCAAACGTTTGGCTTATGAAAAGGCAAGTGTTATTGCTGCACAACATCCCCATGCCATTGTGATCGGTTCTGATCAAGTGGCTTGGCGTGAACATGCACCTTATGACTTTATTGGTAAACCTTTAACCGTTGAAAATGCAATTCAACAATTACAAGCCAACTCAGGTAGAACGGTCTTCTTTAGTACCGCTTTAAGTGTTCAACATGCACAATCAGGCTTTGAAACCACACTGGTTGAACATTACCAAGTAAAATTTCGAGCACTCACACTTGCTGAAATCGAGCGTTATATTGAAATAGATCAGCCCTTGCATTGTGCAGGTAGTTTTAAATGCGAACGCTTGGGAATCAGCCTATTTGAGAAAATGATCGGTGATGACCAAACCACGTTGATGGGCTTACCGATGATTCAACTGTGTAAAATTTTGCGTGAACGTGGAATTAATTTGCCTTAAACGCCAATAAACTGCTGCTTAAGCCATTGTTGAAAAGTCTGTAGCCCCTTGTGGTCTACATGTCGCTTAGGCAGCATGGTGTAATAGCTGAACGGACTTTCCCAAGCAAGTTGGCTTGAGTCATTTTCACATAGCCAACCCTGTGCAACAGATTGCTGTACTAATATTTTACTGACCACTGCAACCCCTAACCCTGCCAAAGCAGCCTGAATGACCTGATTTTCATCCTCAAAAAAATCAGGCTTGGGATATTCTTGTCCCAATAATTGTGATAAGAAATCAGCGTGATCATGTTTTAACAAATCTGCATTTTTCCACTGAGTCATAAACAGTCTCATTTGAGATTGATCTGTGAGATTCGCCCAATATTGTTGAGTTGCAAATAAACCAAAAGTGTCTTTTACAAGTGCGACAACATGAGAATTTTTAAGGTCAGCTACACCGTAACGAATCGCCATATCAATACTTAAATCATGATTTATATCGACCATCTGATCATCCGCTTTAATTTGTATATCAATATCGGGATGTAAATTTTTAAAGTCATTTAGTCGTGGCACCAACCACATTGCTGCAAAAGCATTTGTGGTGCTAATGGTGATTTTCTTAGCACTAGCTGTTAATTCAGACAAAATTTGTTTTAATTCTGAGATCATTTTTGTACTGACCGTTGCGAGCTTTTCACCTGCTTCGGTTAACGTTACAGCTCTAAATCCACGTACAAATAGCTTTATTTCCAACTCTTTTTCCAGTTCACTGATTTGATGTGAAACTGCTGTGGGCGATACATTTAATTCTTGAGCAGCCGCTTTAAAACTTTTTAAGCGTGCAGTTGCTTCAAACACTTTTATACTATTCAGTGAGGGTAATCGCTTCAGCATTTCTGCCCCCATTTCTTAAGATGAGAAAAACTCATCTTATACAAAAATAATGTCATTTGTCAGCGCTTATACAAATCATCAAACTTTAAAGTCTGTTCTATAAGATTGAGTAAATTTCAAATGACTACCCTACTGCATATTGATGCCAGCGTCCGTTCATTTTACGGCGAAGGTGAAAAACATAGTTCTCTTTCTAAAATGTTGGGACAACATTTAATAAAACATTGGAAAAAGCAACAATCTGATGATCCAGTCATTTATCGAGATATCGGAGATCACACCCCAAATTTTATTTCACAACTATGGCTTGAAGCGGTATTTACGCCTGAGCAAAAAAGAACGGATGCACAAAAAGCAGCGTTAATTGAATCTGATCAATATATTGATGAAGTTGCAAGAGCAGATATCATCTTGATCACCACCCCAATGTATAATTACGGTATGCCTGCTGCACTAAAAGCATGGTTTGATCAGGTGATAAGAATCAATAAAACCTTTACTTTTGACTTAGCCAGAGGTGACTTCCCGCTTGAACCGATATTTTCAAATAAGACTTTAATTTTACTCAGTTCATGTGGAGAATTTGGTTTTGGTGAAGGAGGAATCAGGGAGCACATGAATCATCTTGGCACCCACATCAAAGTACTCAGTCATTATTTAGGTGTGGATCAATTCTTCGAAATTCGCTCTGAATATCAGGAATTTGGAGACAAAAGACATGAGGACTCGATACTTAGTGCAAAGCAAAAAATTGAAAAACTTGTATCCGAGCTAACAACAACCCAATCAAAGAAAATGCTCACTGCATAAATAAAACACGAGCAACATAGTTTTCAAATATCCCCTCATCCAAATGCTTGATTTGAATGAGGGGAATAAAACCTATCCTTCAACTGTGACTACTCTTTTCGGCAAAGCGAACCAAATAAATATGGTGAGTACCAAGAAAAGGAATGCAGCAACAGTCAAGACCGAGCGATGTGATTGGCTAAAAGCTTGTTTCGCCGCCTGAATGACGCTTTCAGCCACCACTGGCTGTAGTTGTTTACTGGCTTGAATCGCCTCGCCAATAGAACTGCTGGTTTGTTCTAACAAATGATGAGGTAAATTGCTTGGTATCACGATCGAATTGGCATAGAACCACGAAAGCATCAACCCGAAAAATGCGATACCCAAACCAGCACCTAGTTCATACGCCATTCCTTCAATCGCACCTGCTGCTGTCGCCTTGCTTGGCGGAACCGAAGACATAATCGCAGAGGTTGAGGCAAGTAAAGCAATTTCTACACTCAGACCTAATACCACCATCCAAGCCCACGCTTGTATTTGAGCTTGCATAAAATCAGTATTTGCCAATCCCCATAAGCTTACCGCACTCATCAACATCCCAAAAGATGCAACTGATCGTAAACCATAGCGATTTACCAGTAGACTTGCGATTGGCCCCCCCAGACTGATCGCAACCATGAATGGTAAAATAAACGCGCCTGCTGCGAGTGGTGAAAGTTGATAGACGAACTGAAGCTCTTGGGAAATGAGCAACTCAAACCCAACTAAAGCCATCATTGAAACAATCGCCATCACCACACCTGTGGCAATCACAGGATGCTTAAACAACTGAATATCAATCATCGGCGAAGTTGATGTTAATTGTTTACGAACGAAGCCAATCAATAAACCCAAGCCGACGACAAAGATTAAAATTGCCCCAATTGAACCTCCATGCATGGCAGATTTAATCGCATAAATCATACTCAGGATTGCGACCACGAGAACAAGGGCTTGTAATAAGTTCAGACTTTGCTTTGGTTGCCCTGTTTGCTTAGGCACGACATAAGCAGCCAATACCAAAACGAACAACACAATCGGCACATTGATCAAGAATACTGCGCCCCAATGAAAGTGCTCCAGTAAAAAACCACCAACCAATGGACCAAAAGCTGCTCCGCCACCGCCTACAGTCGCCCAAATACCCAACGCGAAGTTACGTTGTTTTTCATCGAGGAAAGTATTCCGAACTGCAGATAAAGTTGCAGGCAAAATCATTGCCGCACCGACAGCCAACAGAGCACGTGAACCAATCAACGCCCATGCGGTTGAGGAAAATGCTGCTGCTAATGATGCAAGACCAAATAAAATTCCACCAATAATCATCAAGCGCTTATAACCAATGCGATCACCCAGTGCACCCATCGGTAAAATAAGTCCAGCCATGACCAATGAATAGATATCAATAATCCATAGCAGTTCATTTGCTGATAAAGAAAGCGACTCACTCAATGTAGGTGTCGCGACATGTAAAACGGTTGCATCAATCGAAACTGGGAGATAGATCAATACAACGATTGCAAGAATTAACCACTTGCGTGACATAAATGCCTCTAAATTTGGACAGGTGTTCAAGTTGGTGCTATTATAATCAAAATTGAACACTTGTCCAATTTTAAAATTTAAGTTAATTTGTTGCTGGTTGTGAAACAGCTCATCAGGTTTGGAAAAATGGCTTATTTAAATCGAGAACAACGTCGTGAAATGATTTTGCAGGCAGCGATGCAGGTTGCTTTGGACGAAGGATTTTCAGCAATGACTGTTCGACGTATTGCAACTGAGGCACAAACGTCTACTGGGCAAGTTCATCATCACTTTTCATCGAATTCGCATTTAAAGGCTGAAGCTTTTATCAAACTCATGCAACAACTCGATGAAATTGAAAATCAAGTCGATACCGTGAATTCGTTACAGCGCTTATCTTTACTACTTGGTTGTGAAAATATCGAACAGATTCAACCGTACCTTCGGCTTTGGAATGAAGCAGAAGTTTTAATTGATCAAGATCAAGAGATAAAAAATGCCTATAACATTGCGATGCAAGATTGGCATAAATCAATTGTTAAAATGATTGATCAAGGCAAAGCTCAAGGCGAGTTTAAATTTGAATCAAACAGCCAAGACATTGCTTGGCGTTTGATTGCATTTGTGTGCGGACTCGAAGGGATTTATAAACTAGGACTCAATGGTCTCAATGAAGCAGATTTCAAACGTCATACCGAAGTCATAATACGTGCAGAGTTATCTGCTGAAACTTAGTGATCATGATCATGCGCATGTAACTCATGATCCTCAACACCCTCGTCCATACTCAGCACAACACCCTGACCATTTTTGATTTCAGCGGTATAGTTTCCTTTGTCACTGTATATCTGAATAATCGTATACTGATCTTTTTGACTTTGAGTTATGGTAAAGAAATTTCGTTCAGGACTTCCTTGCTGGAAGCGTCCGTGCCAACGTAAAATATCATCATCCACTTTTTCAATTTCAACAATCTCGCCACTACGATTTATCCCATATTCAAGCATTTGAAACTTAACAACGTCTCCAACCTTTTTAGTTTCAATAATGTTTTGATTGTAACGAACTGCCATTCCTTTACCACTTTTGGACAATGGTAGCGCACTGTTTACTCTCAATTCATCATCTTGTATTTCATGAAATAAGACTGTTTCTTTTACAACCTTTTCCAACTCTGCTTTTGAAAGATTCAGGTTTTCTCTCGGAAACGTTGAAACATCCTGAACAGATGACTTTATTTTTGTTGAGGCACCATCTTGCGTAGATGCAGCAACATGATCTGGCTTTAAAAAGAAAATTAAACCTGCAATCACGATGAACGTGACTACAAGTAGAAGAATAATTTTTGAATGCTTCATGCTTTAGAAATCACTTAATTGTATTGTGAAATTCGGACGGCGTTCGCGTTAATCACACTGACTGCATCCTTTTTACCTTCTTCACCTAAACGAACACCATATTTAGGGTTATACAAATATGGACTAGAATAAAAATTCAGATTATTTCCACCCAATGCGGTACTACCCAATGGATGACTAAAACCAGAACCGATATTGCTAGAATCACCATGGTATAGTCCCAAGTTATGGCCTATCTCATGACGCATGGCAGCAACGGAACATCCAGTGACATCATTTGTGCCAATCATATTATAGGCGCTGGCATTGACATAAGCCCAACCACAACCACCATTACCAGCTTCATTACCTTGATAATACACACCATCAGCCAAAACACGCTTACGCTCACCCTGCACTGTGCTATCTGAACGACCAACACTCAATGCTTCTGTCAAGGTTGCTGAAGGAATCTTGTAAGTGATATAGCCTACTTGGCGTAAGTAGAACTTAGCGGATGAGTTCTCTGCCGTTACATTGGTCAGATTCAACCCCTCAATCAAACGAAGTTTTGCGGCGCTTTCTCCTAAGATTGAAGACACTTCAGGACTGTTGACGAATAACATATCGATGGTATGACTATCGTTGGTCCAACCTTGACTAGTAAAGATAAAGCGGCGGTTTTCACCATTTTTAATCGTAGTTGACAGCCCATTCGCAGCCAGAACAAAACTATTAGCATCTGCCGTAGAAGTGAGAATAACTTTATCTCCAACTTGTGCAGTTGTAGGTAAATTTACGGTTTGTCTCCAATTACTATTCGAGATTTTCACTTTTAAGGTTGGTTCAGTCATATTTGGTAAAACCGAAGCAATATTACTATTTGCTTCAATCATCTTGATTGGTGCAGACATTAATACCCAATGACCTTTATCACTTACAAACATAAATTCATATTGATCGCCGGTTTTAAGTGCCAATGTTGCACTACTATTAATATTGGTATTATTAATTTTGGCTGGCCAAGTTGCAGTTGATTTTATCCAAATGCGGTCACGATCATTGGCAGTAGTCGGCAAGGTGAAATTAGGCACCCAATTTGCATCTGCAAAGTTAATTTCTGTCACTGGAGTAGATACCGTACTTAAACTTGCACCAATGTCTTTTACATTAATTTTTACAGGTTTAATAAATTCAGGTATCCATTTCTGTAATTCAGCATTGTATTTCAACCAATATTCACTTCCTTGCGTAAGGTTGAAACTGCTCGGAAACAGTAAATTAGCTTTAGAGATTTCTGACGGGTACGTCGCAGTAGACGTAATTTGCACGAGAGTACCATCACTCACATTTGATGGTAGTGCGATTGTTTTCGCCCACTTACCATCAGCCAGTAGAATATGTTGCAGTTTCGTATTGTTCAGTGCGATTTCTTCAAATTGTGCATTAGTGGTTGGGCTAATGGCCGCAAGTTGAATCACCCATTTTTTCAGATTTGCATCATATACAAACTGGAAGGTGTCACCACTTTGAATTTCAAGTACTTCAATTGGCAAATTGGTATTGGATGTATCCAAATAACTTTTCCAACCAGCACTTGATTGAATCGTAATCTTGTCTTGGTGATTGGCAGTGTTTGGTAAATAGATATTTTTTACCCAATTTCCATTGGATAAAACAAATTTCAAATCGGCATGACCACTTGGAATACTGCCGCTATTGTTAATCTGGTTTGGAGATAATGTTGTTGAAGCATATACAGCTGTTGTCACTAGCACACCAGCCAAACAAATTGCTTTGAGTCCAAATTTCATTTATAAGTCCTTTTTTTGTGTATTTTTTACACAAACAACTTTAACAAAACAAGAGGTCACCATCAAGCTTTAATTTTATAAATATTTATTAAATATCATGAGTTTATTTTTATCACAATTTCATTAATATATGTTCAACAGCTCAAATTTAACCGTAATAACACCAATTAGACAGGCAATTTTTCGCTTAGTTAATACCGCGACTGGATTCTACTAATAAATGCGTGTTTGAACACAAAATAACCTGCTATTATTTAGTTTTCATAAACAATAAAGCTTTTTGATTACTTAACTTTCAATACTAGCAACTGACTATTAATTATTTTAACCTCCCCATCAAAGTTCAACTAAATTTCTCGCTCAAACGATGATTTGATAGACGTTATTTAGATTCAATTCATCACTTTGTGTAAGATAAGCATGTTTGATAATTAAAAAAAGGTGGTTTAAAACCACCCTTTTCGCCCCGTCAGAGCTGCATCTGCGCAACGTAAAGCTTCTTGGCTTAATCCCCACAACCGATAATCACCTGTTGAAGAGGTAATATTAAAGTTGTGTGTATATGCAAAGCTTAGCCCACGATCAGGATCACACCAAGCACCTGAACCATTAAAACCCATGTGTCCGAAACCATGAGGCGTGCGTTTGCCCATCGTTAAAATTCGGTGATAACCTAAACGCCAATGCATTGGAATCGGCATCACACGATCACGCGCCTTACTTTGTACTTTACTGAGCTGTTTATAAACATCTGGATGAATCAACTGCTGATCATTCCACTGTCCTTTATTGGCAAGCATTGCATATATTTTCGCAAGACTATTTGCTGTAAACACCCCATTTGCAGCTGGAATCGCCGCTTGTAAACCTACATCGCTAAAAAAACTAAAACCTCGCATGCCTTTAGGAATCATTGCATCTTTGAAGTCGTGAGGATCTTGTCCAGAGAGTTCCAGTAATTTTTCAGACCAAGAAGCTTTGCGAGCAGGATTCGTTTTTTGCGTTGTTGGTATCGGTGACGTCGGCGCTTTTGGCTTTTCTAAAAGACGTGCTACACGAGCTAATTCTTGTTCTGGTACTCCAAAATAAGCGCCATCCAATGCCAATGGCTGAACCAAATAGCGTTGCATTAACCAATTCAAAGGCTGTTTTGCCGCTTTTTCCAATATACCACCAACAATCCAGCCATAAGTCAGTGGTTGGTAAGCAAAACCTTGACCCGCTGTAAAACGTGGCGTGGCCGCAGCCATCACATCCAACATATGCGACCAATCCAGCATTTCCGTTGCGGTATCAATCATATTGCGAATATCAAACAAACCACTTTGATGAGACAAAACATGGCGCAAGGTCATATTGCCTTTGCCATTTTGAGCAAATTCAGGCCAATACTGTGCAATCGGTGTATCGTAATCAAGTAAACCCTCACTCACCAGAATATGTGCAAGTGTTGCTAATACACCCTTCCCAGTTGAATAACACATCGATAGCGTGTCGGATTGCCAATCTTCTTCTTGAGATTTTTTACCTGTAAAAATATCAACAACTTTTTGACCGTAGAAATAAACAACTAAAGCAGCGCCACCCTGCTGACTTCGAGCATCTTGAAAACGGCTAAATTGACTCGCTAAATCCACAAACCGCTCATCAACACTGCCATGATAATTTTGGGTATTGGCAAGTAAAATCTCTTTAATCAATGTTCAAGTCCTTATAATATTTATGTTTTTAGAATGCCCCTCTTGCGAACAAAAGGGATAATTTAGCATGCTATTTCGTATTAAAGCGCTTTCACTGTACCTGCAACATGAGGCTTTTTAGATTTCACATTACGAATCAAAAAGTCAGTTTGCTTGGCTTCAGTAGCAGTTAAAAATTCAACTTTTGAAGGCAAATACATTGGTAATTTGAACCAAACGTCAGCTTCATAAGCCTCTGGAAGCTCCATATTTGCCAAAGCTTTTGCTTTGCTCCACATCCCGTGTGCAATGGCTTGTTTAAAACCAAACGCTTTCGCAGTGATCGCATGAATATGAATCAGGTTAAAATCTCCTGAAATCTTCGCATAACGGCGACCTGTATTTTCTGAGATGTCCCATTCTGCTTGAACTTCATAAGCAGGTGCTTGAGTCTCTTTGGCTTTCTCAGCCGCTTTTTTCTCAGTTTTTTGGCGAGATAGGTAAGTCGTTAAGCTTTCCATTACCACTTCACCACCGACCTTAGCTGTGGTGATAAAATCAAACTGTAAGCCTTTATCATGTGGCTGAAGTTCACCGAATTTGCATGACAAGGTAATTTGTTCATTTACACCAATTTTGCGTGTCTGTTTGATTTGGTTGCGAATATGCACCAATCCCAAAATCGCAAATGGAAATGCTTCACTGGTCATCATGTGCATTTGCAAACTTTGGGATAAAACAGCTAAATAGATCGCAGGTACCAAACCATCATTTTTAAAACCACAGATTTCGTTGTAGCTTTCTAAATGCTTCGCATCAATCTGAAGTGTATCCACTACATATTCGACTTGTGGAAGTACTTTTTCGCCTTTTGGCTTTTTGAAAATTAAACCTTGAATGACTTTTGGATAAGCTAAGTAAGGTTTTGGTAATTGACTAAAATGACGTGTATTCATAATAAACCTTTTTATATTTTAGGAATCCTCCCCAACCCTCCTTTCATAAAGGAGGGAGTTTCCGCAAATTATATAGGTTTTAATTTTTAGGAATTCCCCTCTTGTTTAAAGAGGGGTTAGGGGAGATTTTAAGACTCTGGTGATTAAGCACCTAACAAGCTTTGACCACATACGCGAACAACGTTACCCGTCACACCTGTTGAACCCGTAGAAGCATACCAAGCAATCGCTTCAGCCACATCTACAGGTAAACCACCTTGGTTCATCGAGTTCATACGGCGACCTGCTTCACGAATCGCGAAAGGAATTGCAGCCGTCATCTGAGTTTCAATGAAACCAGGTGCAACAGCATTGATGGTAATGCCGTTCTTTAATGTTGGCGCAGTAAATTTCACTAAGCCAATCACACCTGCTTTAGAAACAGCATAGTTAGTTTGACCCAAGTTACCTGCGATACCACTGATTGATGATACACAAACGATACGGCCATTTGCATTTAAACCATCATTTGATAGTAAGTAATCGTTAACACGCTCGATCGCAGACAAATTAATGTTGATCACAAGATCCCACAGCTCTGGCTTCATGTTTGCCAAAGTCTTGTCACGGGTAATACCTGCGTTATGAACAATAACGTCTAAACCACCTTGTTTTGCAGCAGCAGTTTTGATTTTCTCACCAGCATCAGCAGCAGTAATATCAATCGCCAAAACTGAACCACCAATTGAACCTGCAACACGCTCAAGATCAGCTTGCTGTTGTGGAACGTCCAAGCAAATCACGTGCGCGCCATCACGTGCAAGCACATGTGCAATCGCCTCACCGATACCACGGCTTGCACCAGTAACTAGAGCAGTTTTACCTGCTAATGGTTTCGCCCAATCTAAATCAACAGTATCAGCTTTAGAAACACGGATCACTTGACCAGATACATAAGCAGAACGCGGAGAAATTAAGAAACGTAAAGTTGATTCAAGATTCGCTTCAGCGCCTTGATCGACATAAACAACTTGAGCAGTAATGCCCTTTTTAAACTCTTTGCCTGCTGACTTGACGAAACCTTCTAACGCACGTTGCGCAATCGCTTGTTTTACTGTTTTAGCAGTTTCAGGTGTTGTACCAATGACAATGACACGACCTGAACTTGAAATTTGACGCGCGATTGGATTAAAGAAGTTATACAATTCTTTAAGTTGTTCAGAATCTTGAATACCAGAAGCATCAAATACAACCGCTTTAAATTTAGATTCTTTATCATCTGCATTAAGTGGACGAAGATTTAACCCTACTTTTGCAGCAGTTTGTTGTAATTCAACATTATTACCCACATAGCTATCTGCATGGATATTGCTAAGCACTTGAGCAATTGCGCCAGAAATTGTGCTTGAAGGTGCTGCGCCAAGCAAAACTGCACCATTCACAACTGGTTGAGCGCTTTCAAAACGATCTAACGAAACTGGTGATGGTAAACCTAGATTTTTTACGACAAATTTACCTAAAGGTGATTGCGTAAATGCTTGGTATTGATCAGTCATGGTTATTATCTCTCATACAAATGAATTTGTTACAAACACATGCATCATGTTAGTGAAATAACATGAAATCAATGTCTGATTGACTCACAACAAATCATACTTGAGTTCATGTTCCGATGTCTTGACCTGAATGTGGTCTAAAGCGTCATTCTAGTCAATACCGCAATATCGTAAATATGCTATTGTTATAGCAAGAATATCGCAATTATGCTTGGAAAAGCCTTATGAGCAAAACAACTCAAGAAAATCCAGCAGTCGAGAATTCTGCTCAAGAGACTGTGTCAAATACATCAAAAGCAACTCCTACCAAGAGTAAGAGTGCTGGCACGACTCCTAAAGCAGCAAGTACGGCAACTAAAACGACTCGCGTTCGTTCTACGAGTCGTAGTACCAAAAGCACTGCATCTGCTACATCTACAAAAGCTGCTACAGCTAAAGCAACCAAACCTTCTGTTCAACAGGATAAAAAAACCATGAGCCAAAACAATGTTCGTCGTGTAGCCATTATTGGCGGTAATCGTATTCCATTTGCTCGCTCAAATGGCGCTTATTTTAAAGCCTCTAATATGGATATGCTAACGGCTGCATTAAATGGTTTAGTTGAACGTTTTAACCTACAAGGTCAGCGTTTAGGTGAAGTGGTTGCTGGTGCTGTATTAAAACACAGCCGTGACTTTAATATGACACGTGAATGTGTTTTAAACACTCAACTTGCACCAGAAACACCTGCTTTTGATATTCAACAAGCATGTGGTACTGGTTTACAAGCTGCATTCCTTGTTGCAAACAAAATTGCACTAGGTCAAATCGAAGTCGGTATCGCAGGTGGTGTAGATACAACTTCTGATGCGCCTATCGCTTTCGGTGATGGTTTACGTAAAGCTTTACTTGAGCTGAACATCGCTAAAACAGGTAAAGATCGTTTAAAAGCACTCTCTAAAATCAATCTAAAAGATTTGATGGATGCACCTAAAAATGGTGAGCCACGTACTGGTCTTGCAATGGGTGATCATGCTGCAATCACAGCATTAGAGTGGAATATTGCACGTGAAGCGCAAGACGAACTTGCTGCCTCTTCTCACCAAAAAATGGCAAAAGCATACGAAGAAGGTTTCTTCGATGACTTAATCACACCATTTATGGGTTTAAGTCGTGATAACAATTTACGTGCTGACTCTACTGCTGAGAAATTAGCTAAATTAAAACCAGTATTTGGTAAGGGTGAAGCTGCGACGATGACAGCAGGTAACTCTACTCCACTTACTGATGGTGCTTCTTGTGTTCTTTTAGCTTCTGAAGAGTGGGCTAAAGCGAATGGTCACGAAGTCCTTGCTTACTTAACTTTCTCTGAAACTGCTGCGGTAGATTTCGTAGGTAAGAAAGAAGGCTTGTTGATGGCTCCTGCTTATGCCGTTCCACGTATGCTTGAGCGTGCTGGTCTTAAACTTCAAGATTTCGACTACTATGAAATCCACGAAGCTTTTGCATCACAAGTTCTTTCTACTTTGAAGGCTTGGGAAGATGAGAAATTCTGCAAAGAGCGTTTAGGTTTAGACGCACCTTTGGGTTCAATTGACATGAGCAAACTTAACGTTAAAGGTTCTTCTTTAGCGGCTGGTCACCCATTTGCTGCAACTGGCGGTCGTATCATCGCTACTGCTGCTAAACTATTGAATCAAAAAGGTTCAGGTCGTGTACTCGTTTCGATCTGTGCTGCTGGTGGTCAAGGTGTAACAGCAATTATTGAAAAATAATTTCTAAGCTGGTACTCAAAAAAGCTGAATCATTTGATTCAGCTTTTTTATACATCAATAAAAAAGGCATCTTCTAAAAGACGCCTTTCAATCATTTATTTTATTTTCCGTACTGCTTTTTCAGATATTCAACAATCTTCGCTGATTCAAACATTTTCATGCCTGTATTTGGATCGACCAAATAAGGTACTTGAATATCCCGCCCCATCACTTCAACGGCTTTTTCCCGCTTACCATTTGGCAATGGAATATATTGCCCCGGTTTTAAACGTAATATCGCTGGTCCCATATCTTGCCAACGCTCTTTGGGCACATTACGCAAAATATAAGGCAGCTCTAATTCAGTTAAAACTTCTCGAACTAAACGTGTATATGGACTCGCCTCAAAGCTCCACAACTCCAATAATTGCTCAGGTTCAGGACGATCAATAATCTGTTTATTAATCCAAACACCACGTGCTGCATTGGCAACAGTCGCTAGAGTCGACACATAAGGAAGCTTAGGATAATGACTAAATTTCTTCGGCGTCTGCCCTGTTTTTCCATAATGCTTAAAAAGATGATGAATAATTTCTTGTGATTCATAAAGCTGATCACCGGTATTCTCATCAATCAAAAATGGAAACTGTCTTTTTCCACCCTTTTCTTTTACGATCTTACGATATTTTTGACCACCTTTAGGACATGGATAAATTTCCACATCTAAATTCAATAAGGTAATAACTTCACGGACACGACGGCAAAATGGTGAACCTTCGAACTCGTATAGCTTAATAGAGTTTGTTGGTTGGTTCGGAAATGGAGTTCCTGATACTCCACGTCCACCCTCTATCAGCGTTGCGAGTACAGATTGTAAAACCTTAAATTGATGATTCACCATTTTAAGCATGTAATTATCCTTTTTAGCAGTCGACTAATTTTTCTTTTGCGATCACGATTCCATTATTATCTGCATAGATATAATCACCAGAATTGATCGTCACACCACCAAAATACAGTGCAATATCAACTTCACCTATGCCCTTACGGTTACTTTTTTGCGGAATTGCAGCCAATGCATGCACACCCAAATCAAGCTCCGCTATTGCATCCACATCGCGTACACAGCCGTATATCACCACACCATTCCAGTGGTTCTTTACAGCGGACTCAGCGATCAAGTCACCCATCAATGCACAACGCATCGAAGCACCACCATCAACAACCAATACTTTTCCAGTACCCTCTGTTGCTAAAAGCTCTTTTACTCGTGAATTATCCTCAAAACACTTCACCGTTACGATTTGCCCACCAAAAGTCTTACGTGCGCCATAACTTTTAAAAAACTTACCATCCATCGATGGCGTTATTACTTGTAAGTCTTTTTCAGGATTATCATCTAACAAATCACACGTCACAAAAACTGCTGTTGTCACCGAAGTTCTCCATTATTGGGTCTGTTGTATACTCAAATTATCGTACAGCTTAAAAGCCGCAGTTTGGGTCAGAGCTGAAACAAGCATAGTATGCGCCAATTGCTCAGCGGTTACAGGCTTAAATTTAAACGGTTTCGTCCATTTTTTTTCAACCAATTTAAATAAAGTTTGTGCCATATCTTCTACAAAACGCATCTCACTGCGTTTACCAATTAAAAGCGAAGGTTGGAAAATAGATAGCTTATAAATAGATAAGCTTTTTAAGTAATCTTCTAGCTCACCTTTGACTTTATTATAGAAAACTGGTGAATTAGCATTCGCTCCTAAGGCACTCACAATTAAAAAATGAATATTTTTATCCTGAATTAAATCAGCAAAATGAGCGTTAATTTCGTAGTCTATTGCATAAAATGCTTGTTTTGATCCCGCTTGTTTGATCGTACTTCCCAGACAACTGAACGCATGGGTATAAGCATTGACATCCTCATCATTGAGTAAAAGTAAATCTTCTACAACAAGCTGTGTAACTTTAGGATAAGCGTCTAATATATCTGATTTTTTACGTACAACCACAGTTACAGAATGAAATTCATCAGACTGCTGTAACTCATTGACCAAGGCCTGACCCACCAAACCAGTTGCACCAATTACGATTGCTTTTTTATCACCGATGCTCATTTATAGTTCTTCCAATTCATCATTTAGATTAATGTAACGTTTTCTTGTGCGATTATCATCTGTTAAATGCACTTAAAAACATTACAAGGCTTGACTTCGGGGCGTAGTTTCCTCAAAATATGCCACTTGTTTACGGGCTGGTGAATGTTGCCAATTATTTGGTTTTAACTTCAGCCCGCCCAGACCAACTTATTTTTAAGGAGTGCACGAGTGGCAAACTCTGCTCAAGCTAAAAAACGTGCTCGTCAAAACGTTAAAGCACGCAAACACAACGCAAGCTTGCGTTCTATGGTTCGTACTTACATCAAGCGTACAGTAAATGCGATCGCTGCTGGTGACTATACAGTTGCTTCAGAAGCTTACAAAACAGCTGTTCCAGTAATCGACCGTATGGCTGACAAAGGCATCATCCACAAAAATAAAGCAGCTCGTCATAAGAGCCGCTTAAACGCACAAGTTAAAGCTTTGGCTAACTAATTTGATGCAAGTAAAAAAGCCCGTTTTCGGGCTTTTTTATTGTCTTTAATTTTTGATATAGGGCTGCAACCCCGTCCCCGCATCTTTTACGATTTTCATCAGCTTTTGACTGAACTTATAACTTTCTTCCAATAATCCCAAGTCATGCGCACGCGCTTTATTCTGTGTAAGTAATACTTTATGGTTCTGATAGCACCGCTCTAATTGCACTGTATCTTGACTCAAAGCAATCATCATCAGCTCAAAGCGAAAATCCAAATCAATCCTTATATCTGGCGGCATATCGCCATAAGCCCAAGCCTGTAGAGCTTGAAGTCGCCCTTGCCCCAAATGGAAAAAGATAAAATTGATATACGCATTTAGATTTCTAAAAAAATCCTGAATATCGGCTTCACTATCCCATCGCCCAATCAAGCTAAAACACACATCAGCACGTCCACCCGATGTTGAACACTGATAAATATCCATAGAACGTAAACGGAAAATTAAACGCTCAGGTAACTGTTCCTGTAAGTGTTGAGGAATAAAATAGTCGGTAAAATCCATTGCAAAGGATAGCATTGGACTCACTGTTAGTTTTCTTAGCACCATTTTTAACTGATAAAAGACACCAGCTTGCTTTTGCGTTAGCAGGAAACAGCGATAGCCCGTATCTAAAGCCAATTCAGGACGCCCTAAGTTTCCCCAATTAGCAATAAAGTCATGCGCGATATTAAAAACATCAAGTTGTAAGTCCTTGGTATAGGCTTGATGCTCAAACCAATGGGTAATGAGTTGTTCAGCCTCTGGCATCGTTTTCGGTGCTTGAAAATGTCCATCTTCCCAAGCCAATATCGGTTGAGCATCGAGCTGCTTTGTTTGTTGGACCTCTAATGGCTCTAGTAGATAAGGTTGCAGCATTTGTTCAACTGCATTTTCTGGCGATTGCAATTCACCAATTGCCCACACATTATAATTTGGCTCATAAAAGCCAACCCCAGTTTCACGTACCGCCTCATAAAACACGCGGTACACTGCATCATTCTGTGCATCTTGAGCTAACGCTTTTAATTGAATAACGGCGCAGACATTTTGTGAGAATTCTTCTTTAATGCTCTGAATCCATTGCTGGGTTTGTTCAGGGAAAAAAGATTGATTTTGTGGATCGCAAATTTTATCTGCGAACAGTGAAAGCCATGCCCGTAGTGTTTTTCCATGACTAGGAATGTGGCTATATTGTTGATGTAATTCAAATGCCACTTGATGTGAGTTATCTTCTGAGGGAACTTTACCTGTGAAAATTTCAGGCTCCCACAAATAAATCGTGTTTAATGACATATTTTTATCCATTTATGTGTCTAATTTCTCTTTTTATTTTCATATAATGACGAATAAAAATGATTTTTAAAAGCAAATTCTTTATTTTTATAAGCAAGACCTATTGAAATTTCAATAGGTCTAATCTTGTCCTTATCATCAAAAGCAATCGTAATATTTATAAAGAGCCATATATCAAACGGCTACTACCCGAACAATCCCCAAAGGTATCAAGGACTGACCGATAACGAGGTTACTAACGCTAAGTTTTTCGCTGAAAGCCCCGTGAGCATTAAACTATGGTTAACTGCAGGAATCGTCCACTTTTGATTTGCTCCACCCGTACAAGCATAACGAATTAACCGTGCACGTTGATTTATTAGATTGCCACCCTCCAAATCAAAACATTGATTCGCTTGCTTAATCGTTTGGGATGATAAGTCCATCGACCAAACCTGAGTGCTCAGATCACGACCACATGGCATGAGATTGATTACATTGCCTGCTGTCGTTGTTAAACATTGGTCAACATATTTTTTATTGTGGATTTTGCCTAGAGCATCATATATCCACTGTTCAGCATCATCCCCAATACAGCCGCTTGCAGCAGTGATAAATGCATTTAACTTGCCATTTTCTAATTGTTCCGCTTTTAGACAATGCGTTCGGTTCATCAAAGTCACAGCCGAATTCAGATTAAAGTCACTTTTTAATCCAAGCTTTTCAACAAATAAATTAAAGGCACTCACTGCGTCAGCATCGAGATTGCTTAGTTCTTCGTGATAAAGACTCATCCAGCGATTTAACCGATTCAAAGTTGTCTGTTGTTGAATATATCGAGACATTTCATTTTGAGCAGCAACTGAAAGTTGATCTTTAAACGAGCGATATGAATCAAAAAGTAACTTTGACTCTGGAGATAAGCTCACCACAGCGTTCCCTTTATTTTCGAGTAGCGCCTGCTCAAATTGTGGCAATTCAATTGCTCTTAAAGCGGAATAGCCCACTGCTTTGCCTATTTCAACATAAGGCGCTACAGTCGTTATATCGTTCATCGGCACAATCATTGTTGACAGCAAAGTGGCTGCCTGATTGTCTTTTTTACAATATAAATTTACTTTCTGTGGAGCATCACTTTGTGCAAGGTTGATATGGAATTTATTTGCATGACTATTTGCATTTACCCGTTGCGGCGCTAGAGCAATATTTTGACTGCCTTTTGCGAACTGAACATTGAGCCAACAATTCGCTGACACATTACTTGGATCAACCTGTGGCAAATCAAATACATTGCCCCAGTTGCCTTTTGCCGCAGGATAAATCAATCCAATCTGATTATCTGGATCATACCCGCCCAAAATCGTATAAACAGGTACCCCAAATAATCGTGGTTTTAAATAGTTCCCATCAGCACTGTTGTACCAAACATTTGATGAACGTGGCGTTTTAGGTTGGCTAACCGCCATGATTCGAGTGGTTGAATTCCATTTTTTATAACCCGTTGGAGAGTTCACATCCCAAACATAACGATCAAGTGCAGGTTGAATTTTTGAATAAGTGCTATAACCAGTGTAATGAGTATATTTAGAAATACTACTGGTCGTTGCGCCCCCAGACATAGCATCCCAGCCATAAGCATATTTATTCAAAAAATTGGGTACACCATTATTACCATCGCCAAGATTTGTCGTGGTCCAATTTAAATTACTACGCATCTTATTTCTAAAGGCAATATACCCCCAACCACTATCGGCATGATGGGCTGCCCAAAACATATTCTCACCAACCGAACCTGGATAATGCCCTAATCCAAAATGATGACCAATTTCATGGCTAAACTCATTGCCCACAGAATCAATTAGCGTCAGCATGCCATTACCACCACTTAAACCATGTGTAACATCGCCATTGCTATATTTTCCGCGCGCATAATGCGCGATCACGCTTTGAGTGAGCTGTGGTTGTTCTTGACTTGCCATCGATGCACTGGTCACTCCCCAGTTCGCTAAGTTAATACCGACACCGAAGGTTGATTTAGCTGTGTTCTCACGCATATCACCACTATAGACATCACCCTTAGTAGCACTGGCAGTATCGTAAATAACACCACTTGCAACCATGACTTTATCAAGTTTAAGGTCATCGTACTTCGTTACAATCATGCGAGCAGCTGGAATGGTTTGGAAATAGTCCGTTCCAGCTTTCTCAGGTGCTAACAACATATAATGACCATTTGATTTCGGCGGATCAGTTAACAAACCCAAACGAATATTTTGTACAACCAGCTCAGCAGGCGCTGCAAAGTCAATATCTTCTGCACGTAAATCACCATTTCGCTGATTGAATGGATCAATGACTTTGATACTTAAACCTGCCCGAATCTCATCCCACTTTAAAGCAGCAGTCCATGCACGTTTTGAATAACTCACAGGTGGACGTCCATCAGAATTGGATTGATCCGATGCAGCAATTTGCGAAGGTTCGGTTAAACGAATCGTTCTTAAAAGTTTATTTTCATAATAAATTTCAGCGTCTAAAGCCTGAATTTCTCCCATTTCTACTAATGGAGATACCAGCAACAAAGCCTCCTTTTCACTGGTCAGCCGTGGCATATAGTCTTTTTCATTGTTATTTGGATTGACTACATGGTTTTGTGCAAACTGAACCATCGCTGCGAAACTGCCATTTAGATCGTTTCGTAAAGTTCGAGTTTGACCTAATTTGTCATAATCATAAAAACCCAAAGTGGACTCATCAATCATATCCCGATTCGATTCTGGATATTTATCTAATACAGAAGGAATCGTACTTTTATCATCCCCAACTGCACTTTTTGTTTCCCCACTTCCGCCACCACAAGCCAGCAACATAACTGGAAGTAAACAAGCTGTTAAATACTTAAGTCGCAATTGCATCACATTCCCCAAATTAAAATACAATGAATTATCGTTAGTGATAAATTTTGTGAAATAGTTAATTCAATAAAATCATATATTTATTTATAATATCAGCTTAATTTTATCGCTGTTAATTAATTTTTAAATTTAAAAGAGATAAAAACTTCTATACGAATGATGCCTTATCAACCAATATAGATTTTATTTATTTTGAAAATGCTCAATGATCAACTCTTGTTGCTTACCTCGCCAAATCCATTTCAATTTGCTGCTCGCAAAGTCCTCACCCTCAAACCACACAAATAAGCCCTCCATCATCTCAGGCCAGTCGGTTTGTTCAATTTGATTATTACCTGAAATGACAGCAATGATAGCCGCAAGGATGGTGTCATGGCTGACTGCCAAGCTTAAACCGTTATGATGGGTTGGATGTGTGTGATATAGCAGCTCCAGTACATCAAACACGCCCGTTATTGGATGTTTCATTCCGGGCAAAGCATTATTGACAAAACTATTAATAAAGCCCAATGCGCCTTGTTTACGAAAATATGGCGCGGCTTGTTGGATATCCAAAACAAAACTTCCGGGTTCTACCAACAAACGTTGTTCTACGATTTCAATGGTATGGGTATTTATTGCTTTATGTACCCCATCGGCACCTTCAATCATTAAAGCGGCTGTATCAACACAACGTTGAATCGGACTAGAAATACAATGTTGGATGGCGCGATCTGTATTTTGAATTAAATACTCTCCCCACGCATAAGCCAAATCACGTCCAGATTCAGTCAACTGCAGATCATATCCTGCCAAACCTTGTCCACTCAGCAATTCACGCAAAGAATGGCGAGTAAACAAAGTCACAGGTGTTGAAGCATTGGGGAGTAGATCAATTGCTTCAAACATACTTTTCGGCAATAAATGCAGGGCCATATTTAACATCAAAAAGTGAAATCAATTCCACTATAGCATGAGCTAAATAACTCTCAATCTAAAATGCCCGAATGACTCAAAGCATCATAAGCAATCATTTTACAATCCTGATCCCTAAATGCGATAAAACCGCCATTCAATACCGTTTCACGCTGATTATATAAAAATGGCTTTCCAGCCAAGGTCATTAAACCACCACCAATACTTTCTAAGAAGGCTTGCCCCGAACTGGTGTCCCATTCAGAAGTTGGATGAAAGCGCGGATAAATATCAATTTCACCCTCTAGCATCATACAAAACTTATATGCACTCCCCGCTTCACGACGAATCACTTCATGCTGCTGCAAAATCGGTTCAATAAAATTTTTATATTTGGGGTTTTTACTATTGTGGCTCAGCCCTACCTGAATCGGTGCTGTATTATCATGTTCTTCAATTTGATATTGAAACCATTCTTGGCGGCTAAAACTGTATTTATATGGAAGTTGTGAATGATAACCAATGTACATCACTTGCTCACATGGCACTGCGATGATCGCAAATGTGGTCTGATGATTTTCAATCAAACTGAGATTGATGGTAAATTCATCACGTTCATGAATAAACTCTTTGGTACCATCTAATGGGTCAAGCATCCAACAACGCGGCCATGCTTGTCGGGCTGAATAATCACTCTCTTCTGATAAAACAGGCAAATCAGGTGTAATTTCAGCTAAACGCTTCAATATAAAGTGATTTACTTTCAAATCTGCCTGTGTCACTGGAGAATCGTCACTTTTTTCCTGAATATTAAACTCACCACCCGCACAATAATTTTGATATTCTTCCAGTAATATTTGACTGGCCTGCGCCATAATTGGAACAAGTTGCAAGATGATGTGATCTTGTGGGGCAAGCGTTTTAATAAACATAGATCAACCTTATGTCATATTCAGATTTACAGCAGCCAACGATCATGTTTGATATGGATGGCACATTACTTGATTTAGCTTTTGATGATTTTATTTGGAATCATTGTTTGCCTGAGCGTCATGCACAAGTCCATCAATGCAGTCTTGAGCAAAGCCAACAGACACTATTTCAATTCTACCACCAACATAAGCATACACTATCTTGGTATTCTTCGGCGTATTGGACGGCTAAAGTCGGTGTTGATGTATTGCAACTACAATATGAGCATCGAGATAAAATCCAAGCGCGTATTGGTTGCCATCAACTTCTCGAAAAGCTGACTGCGCAAGGTTATCGTTGCTGGTTATTGACCAATGCTGATCGGGCTGGATTACAGCTTAAACTTGAAAATGTTGAACTTAGCCCTTACTTTGAACTAATGATCAGTAGCGAGGAGTTAGGCTACGCCAAAGAAGATGTAGAATTTTGGCAGAAGCTTCAACAACTTCACCCTTTTGATCCTGCTCGTGCGGTATTTATAGATGATACCGTTGCAGTGCTTAAAGGCGCAGAAAATTTTGGTATCAACCAGTTATTTAGTATCTTACAACCCTCTAGCAGTAAAGCTGCAAGAGTCGCAACTGAGCTACCATATCCTGCCCTTGACCATTTAACTGAACTCTTTGATTATCTTGAAAACACACAGGTAATAGATGCCAAAACAGCATGAACCAACAAGCATGGATGCCATGCGGATTGATAAATGGCTTTGGGCTGCACGTTTCTTTAAAACTCGCTCAATCGCTAAAGCTGCCATAGAAGGCGGAAAAGTACATCACAACAATGAGCGCGTCAAAGTATCAAGAGATGTGCGTGTTGGGATGCAACTCACCATTCAACAAGGTTTTGAGAAAAAAACGGTACTGGTAAAAGCCCTTTCAGCTGTACGCGGTGGCGCGCCAATGGCACAGCAACTTTATGAAGAAACCACTGAAAGTATCGAAAAACGAGAGTTGCAAGCCTCACAGCGAAAATTGCATAATCTAGCCCGACCAGATCATCGACCGAGTAAAAAAGATCGTCGAGATATCAATCGTTTTAAACAGGAAAATACGCAATCATGGACATTCCCTGACGAGTAAAATTTCCGAATTATAGGTGCGTCATCTCGTGTCGCATAGACACAGATACGATGTAGAATAAACCACTAGAATCTGCCACTATACTCAAGTCCCAACAAGTTGAGATTCAATACATCCACTTGGGTTAGTCGTTAAGAAGATAAAGTTTTGAGGTTTTGAGATGGATGATAATAAAAGCAAAGCGCTACAAGCTGCATTGAGCCAAATTGAGAAACAGTTTGGCAAAAATACAGTCATGCGCTTAGGCGATAATACGGTACTAGCAGTTGAAGCTGTTTCTACAGGTTCTCTAACGCTAGATATCGCATTAGGGATTGGCGGATTACCTAAAGGTCGTATCATCGAAATTTACGGCCCAGAATCATCTGGTAAAACCACCATGACATTGCAAGCCATTGCACAATGTCAAAAAACTGGCGGTACCTGTGCATTTATCGATGCTGAGCATGCTCTAGATCCTGAATATGCACGTAAACTCGGTGTAGATATTGATAACCTACTGGTTTCTCAACCAGACAATGGCGAACAAGCCTTAGAAATCGCAGACATGCTCGTTCGCTCGGGTGCGATTGATATGATCGTTGTCGACTCAGTAGCAGCCCTCACCCCGAAAGCCGAAATTGAAGGTGAAATGGGCGACTCCCACATGGGCTTACAAGCGCGTCTGATGAGTCAGGCTTTGCGTAAAATCACAGGTAATGCAAAACGCTCGAACTGCATGGTGATCTTCATTAACCAAATTCGTATGAAGATCGGTGTAATGTTTGGTAGCCCCGAAACCACAACAGGTGGTAATGCACTTAAATTCTATGCGTCTATTCGCCTAGACATTCGTCGTATTGGTGCAGTCAAAGAAGGCGATGAAATTACAGGTAATGAAACGAGAGTCAAAGTTGTTAAAAACAAAATGGCGCCACCTTTTAGAGAAGCTGTTTTCCAAATCATGTATGGTAAAGGTACCAACCAATTGGGTGAACTCGTTGATCTAGCTGTTCAACAAGAAATTGTCCAAAAAGCTGGTGCATGGTATTCATACAAGGGCAACAAGATCGGCCAAGGTAAAAACAACGTGATTCGTCATTTTGAAGAGAATCCGCTTATCGCTCAAGAGATCGAGAAGCTTATTCGTGAACTGCTTTTAACCAAAAATAAAGAAACAGTGCAAACTGAAGATGAAAAAGAACCAGACTTGTTGGAAAGCTAAGCCAAAACGCCCTTCGGGGCGTTTTTATTTCAGAGGGAAAGAATGTTTAATACCCATAAGTCAGAGAAGCCTAAAACACTCACAGGACAAAGACTCCGCTCCTATGCTTTCGCTCTATTGACTCGCCGTGATTATTCACAAGCTGAGCTGATTGAGCGACTTAACCGATATGCAGCCAACCCAGAAGAAGTGAATGATTTAGTTGCAGAATTAGCGCAACAAAACTATCAGAGTGATCAACGTGTAGCCGAACTCACACTTGCAAGCCAAATTCGAAAAGGAAAAGGTTTACAGCGCATTAAACAGGCGCTAAAAAGCAAACAACTCGATGCTGAACTGATTACAGATGAATTAAATGAAGTTAACTGGCTTGAGCAAGCGTATCAACTAAAGATCAAAAAATTTGGACAAGAAATCACCAAGGATCCAAAAATCAAGGCAAAGCAGATTCGTTTTTTACAGTATCGAGGTTTTGATATGGATGTGATTCTAAAAGCGATTGCTCGAACGAGCGATGAAGAATAAGTAGAAATAAAAAAATGGTGGCAACCCTACCAGCATGACTTCGGCACATCATAATTCTACTACCGTTGCTACCTTCCGGTCCTGGCGGGGTTCGTAGAGTACAATTGCGAAGCTACCAGCAGGGCTACCATTGCAAGACAAAGTATAGAGATTTTTATTTGAGTTGCAAGACTTGTCTCTGTTTTTCAGTGAGTTTTTAGTTCAACCGTCTAATTCCTCATCAATTACCATCGTGTTAATCATCCATTTTCAAAAGATGTATAAACATTGAACAACAATAAGCCGATTCCCAGCAAAAGTGCTTGAAGATTGTAAATGCTTATTGCATTTAAACGAGTTGCTGTTTTAATGACTTAATCAGAACCTATATTCGCTGTGTTACATGTAAAGAATGAAGACTTGTTCGCTCACAGCTTTATTTTTCAACTTAATGGATAAATTTTCATGCTAAAGAAGCATTCTGTACTTTTTGTTGCCTTACTCAGCAGTGCACATTTATATGCCAATGTCCCAATTGAATCTCGAGCATTAAGCCAACAGTCTGCCAATACTGGCAATACCGCAAACGTAGGTTCAAACTTAAACTGGGATCTCATCCAGAAGAATCAAAGACTCGAAGAAGAAGTTCGTAAGTTACGCGGTCAACTCGAAGAGCATGACAATGCCATTGAGCAACTCAAAAAAGAACTCACAAATCGCTATACTGATTTAGATCAACGTTTAGAATTACTATCTCAGAAGATTGATCCTCCTGAGGAACATGCAGACGAACCGATTGATGCTTCGCAACCCGTTTCAAATACTGTTACTGCAAGCACACCTGTTGAAGCGCAGCCTCAACCCAGTACGGCAGCAGCCAATATCAATGCGAACAATCAACTAGAGTTAGAAAAAGCCGCGTATACGGTGGCACTAGATGCATACAAACAAGGTGGCGCGAAACAAGCCATTCAGCCGATGCAAAATTTCATTAAAAACCATCCTAACGGAATTTATATTGGGAATGCATATTTTTGGCTGGCAGAGTTTTATCTCGCGATTACTCCAGCCAACTATACTGCTGCCAAACAAAACTATAATACCGTCGTAGATAAATATCCAAATTCTGCAAGAGCCTCACGTGCCCTATATCAACTGTATAGCATCGCAACTGAAGTAGATAAAAATACAGCGCAAGCAAATCAATATAAAACCAAATTGTTGGCTCAATACCCGCAATCAGAAGAAGCTAAATTTATCCAAAAGAAATAATTTTCAACTCTGCATAAAAAAAGCCAGTTTTCTTTAAACTGGCTTTTTTACTTCAATCAAACTTATTTGATTTCCGCTTGCGATTTTAAATATTCAGTATAGTCATCCAAAATTTGTTGCCCGCGGAACTGCTGATAAAGCTTTCTCAACTCTTTCAACTCTTCTGCTGGCAAACCACTTGCTATACTGCTATCAACTTTTGAAACCGCAACAATCACTAGCTCGTTTGGTAGCTTCGTCGCTGTTGCAGACCACATTCCGTCTTTGCTTGGTGCTGCAAGACTAAATGCAGCTCGCTCAATCGCACGTTTCAGGCCTTGAGAGCGCGCAAATGTACCTGCATTTTCAAAAGTCACTTGTGATTTTGCAATCACGTTGGCAGCTGGTTGAGTCTTGAAGTCAGCCAAGGTTGTCGCAACTTTTGCTTGGGCTGCTTTATAAGCCTTCTCTTCAATCACTTTCGCCTTCACCTCTGCCGTGACTTGTGTCAAAGGTTTCGTACCTGCTGGATGATAATCACGAACTTTAATCCAAATGGTATCTCCATTCGCCAATTGGATACTAGATGATGCATTTCGATCACCATTTTTCACATCATCACTAAACAGTTTTGCTTTAACACTTAAATCACTTAACACTGGATCTTGTGTTGCTAAAGTCACTGTTTTAGCAGATTGAATACGCGCACCTTTAACCTCTTGCGCAACCACATCTAAAGAGTCACCACCTACAACCATTTCATTTAAGTTATTGACTGTGTCACTAAACAAATTAGCGACCTTAGTTTTTTCAACTTCTGCGGTTAAACGTGCTTTTTCAGATTCAAACGATGGAATATTTGCTTCTGGTGCATTTGTCTCAATAATATGGTAACCATACTGCGTTTTTACAGGTTTAGAAATTTGTCCATTTTTCAAACCATTTACAGCACTGTCAAAATCAGCTGAGAAAGCACCAGGTGCATAAGCCTCAACCAAACCACCTTGCCCTTTTGAGCTAGGGTCATCAGAGAATTGTGCCGCTGCTTGCGCAAATGTCATCCCTGCTTGGATTTTGGCATAAACATCATTCGCAAGCTTTTGAGCAGCAGCATCACCGCGCTCATCAGCAGTAATCAAGATATGTTTAACTTCACGCTTTACATCTTTTTGTTGTTTTTCCACAAATGCTGCATAAGCTTGTTTTAAATCCGCCTCTGTTACTGCTAGATTTGCTTGAGGAAGCAACGCTGGACTTAGAACCACATAATCCACATCAACACTTGCAACTTGCTTAAATTCATTTTTATGCTTGTTGTAGTAATCAGTGATTTCTTGGTTTGTCGCTGTTACCCCTTTCTTGTAGTCATCTAATTTGATACTTGCTAAATGCAATGTGCGCTGTTCTGTTTGCAGATTTGCTAATTGCTGCAAATCAGACTGACTGACCAATGCATACTCCATCAGCGTTGATGAAACCATCTTCAAAGCATGATCTTGGCGGAGACTCGCGATCAAGCCCTGATTGGTCATGCCAGCAGAGCGTAAATAGTTTTCGTATAATTGTTGAGAAAATTTTCCATTTTCCTGAAAACCAGGCTGTTGAGCCAACATTTGCTCAAGCTGCACATCACTTAAAGAGATACCTAATTTATCTGCTTGTTGCGACAACAAACTACGTGCAACAAGTGCATCTAATGCTTTTTCCTGAATAACAGGAAGATTTAACAGTGACTCATCGCCCTGAACCAAAGATAAATATTGATCTTTATAATTTTTGATCGCACTTTCTAATTCTTTCTTAGAAATATCCTGACCATTTACCGATTTGGCAACATCTACTCTATTGCCGCCACTAAAATATCCTTCAATACCTACAAGTGCTAAAGGGGTCAAAAACAAAACTAATAGGACTTTGCCAAGCCAACCCTTAATGACTGTACGAAATGATTCCATAAGTATTCCAATATTTTATTTCGGGGCAATTTTAACTGAAAAACCAAAGTGAATGAATGCCGAATGAGGATCAAATTAATTTTTTCATTCGATAAATAAAAAACGCACCCAAAATGGTGCGTTTATTGATTTAGAAAGATTACGCAACCGAATCTTTTAAACCCTTACCAGCTTTGAAGCTAGGTACTTTGCTTGCTTTGATTTGAAGCTCTTCACCAGTTTTAGGATTACGACCAGTACGTGCAGCTCGTTCTTTTACGCTAAAAGTACCGAAACCAACTAAAGTAACCGTATCACCTTTTTTAAGTGCTTCAGTGATTGATGCGATTGTCGCGTCAAGTGCCTTACCAGCATCCGACTTAGACACTCCCCCTTTTTCAGCGATCGCATCAATTAATTCTGATTTATTCATGATAAAAAATATCCTCTTAATATCGTTTGTTAAGATCCAAGGCTATAGTTTAAAAGGCCATGCAGCCTTTATAGCAATGCTTTAGGGGAGAACGCAATACTAGAAAGACCTTTTAATTAAAATAAATACCGAAATACGACATAAACGGACGAGTTGCTCGCAATTTTTTTACTTTTTATTCAATTTAGCCTTAAGTTGATCATTTTCTTCGATTAAAGCATCGACTTTAATATGTAGTTGCACCAATAACTGTTCGATATGCTGAAGATCCTTCGGCGTCACCAATCCAATTCGATTTAAAGAGTGATTCACTCCACTATCTAAAATCTTTTCAACCTTATCCTTGGTATCCGTGACAGACTCTTTTGCTTTTTCTGTAACCTTACCTACAGTATTGTCAGCAAAATCTACTGTCTTTGACTCCAACTCTTCGCCAACTTTAACCAATGAGTCGAATAATTTATTTCCTTCTTCCTCAGCGCGAGAAAAAGCCCCTAAACCTGCTAGCCAAATTTGTTGTGTGTATTTTTTAAAATCGAGTGCCGATTTCTTGGAACTCTTTGATTTTAGCTTAGTTCCTGCCTCTGTTTCTTCACTCACATTTTCTCTACTTGCCTTATCCATGAACCATTACTCCTAAGCACTTTACAAACAACATGTCGTATTTAACCATAAAAATGTTTTTATAATATCAAAATTAGGACTTGATCGTTTTAAAAAACTGTTCTACAAAGCAATATAGTCGTGTAAATTGTTTTTAACAGTTGAGTAAGGATACTCAAGTTTACAGGCTTTGTTTTTTGGACTAACTGGTAAGGAAAAAGAGACTCATGCGTGATACGCAACAAAGACATAAACACCCACATTTGTTGCTAAACATTGTCATCATTGTTTTAGAAACTTTTTTCTCTTTCATCCTCACACATGATGCTGCACTACGCTTGCAAGCAAAAAAGTTAATTGATCAAAAAATTACGATTCGTATTAACAGCTACATTCCTTTCTTTGACTTTTATATTCAATTCACAGAAAAAGGCCTGTTGTTTGATATGAAAGCACTCGATCGAAAAGTAGATTTAGAAATTAATAGCACACTTATTGATCTGATTAAGATCTTCGTGTTTAACAATCAACGTAGTATTAACAATATGCGTATTTTAGGCGATGCAACGCTCGCTGAACAATTTACCGATTTAGTTCCTCATTTCACTTTATCGAGCATATTGGTTAACTGGAAACAATGGTTGAACAGCTTTGGTGATGATGCAGATACAATTGCGTCACAGCATCGTATTGCCCCATTACTCGACAAAATTGATCAACAACGTTCCGAAATCAACACATTACTTGTAGAGGTAAAGCAACATCAAAATCGTATTCTCCGTCTACAAAAACGGCAGCGTTTGATCAATATCGGCTTCGCTGTATTGAGCTTTATTTTTATTGCTTTTTTTGTTTATAATGCGTGGATACAATAAATCCAAGTTAATTTACTTTTCACCTGCACAATGGCAATTAAAAAACTTGACTATTTTAGTCGGAATTCATAAAATTTAGACATCTAGTCTAACCATGTGTATCGAATCATGCGCCTTACTACTCGCGGTCGTTACGCAGTGACTGCTCTACTTGATTTAGCTTTGCAGCCAACTGAACAAACGATCACGCTTGCTGAAATAGCAAATCGTCAATCCATCTCAGTCGCTTATCTAGAACAGTTATTCGCAAAACTCAAACGACACGGCTTAGTTTCAAGCGTTCGTGGTGCAAATGGTGGATATCACCTTGCCCGAAAAGCAAGTGAAATCACAGTACTAGCAATTATTGAAGCTGTAAATGAAACTGTCGATGCGACACGTTGCGACCATAAAGGTAACTGCCAAAATGGTGCAATGTGTTTAACGCATGACTTATGGCAAGAACTCTCCCACCATATTGCCGATTATCTTGCAAAAATCACTCTTGCCGATCTAATCGCTCGTGACAACGTGCAAACCGTTGCAGTCCGCCAAAATTCAGTAAGTTTAGATTCAGCCCTTCTATCGGTTACAGGTATTTGACATGAAACGTCCAATTTATCTTGATTACGCAGCAACCACTCCCGTACTTCCTGAAGTTGCGGAACGTATGATGGAATGCTTAACCTTCGAAGGGTCTTTCGGTAACCCTGCTTCACGTTCGCATGCCTATGGTTGGCAAGCTGAAGAAAAAGCTGAATATGCACGTGAGCAAGTTGCGAATCTAATCAAAGCAGATCCACGCGAAATCGTTTGGACTTCAGGTGCAACCGAGTCAGACAACTTGGCCCTAAAAGGGATTGCTCAATTTTACGGCTCAAGAGGCAAACACATCATCACAAGTAAAATCGAACACAAAGCAGTGTTAGATCCTTGTCGTGAACTTGAAGAGCAAGGTTTTGAAATCACCTATTTAGAACCAGAACCACGCACGGGTTTAATTACCCCTGAAATGGTTCAAGCTGCATTGCGCCCAGATACGATTCTTGTTTCATTAATGATGGTCAATAACGAAATTGGTACAGTAACGGACGTTGCTGCGATCGGTGAATTGACACGTGCCAACAAAACCTTTTTCCATGTTGATGCCGCTCAAGCAGCAGGTAAAGTTGAAATTGATCTTTCAACCATGAAAATCGATTTGATGAGTTTCTCAGCACACAAAATTTATGGTCCTAAAGGTATTGGCGCACTTTTCGTTCGCCGTAGTCCACGTGTTCGCCTTAAAGCACAAGTGCACGGTGGCGGTCATGAGCGTGGTATGCGTTCGGGCACTCTAGCGACACATCAAATCGTGGGTATGGGTGAAGCTTTTGAAATTGCAGGCAAAAACCTGCAAGCAGAACAAACGCGTATTCGTCAGCTACGTGACAAGTTATGGAATGGCTTACAAGACCTTGAACAAGTGTTTTTAAATGGCCACCAGACTCAAAGCGTTGCAAATTATTTAAATGTCAGCTTCAACTTTGTTGAAGGTGAATCCCTAATGATGGCACTAAAAGATGCAGCAGTTTCAAGTGGTTCTGCTTGTACCTCTGCAACACTAGAACCATCATACGTTTTACGTGCTTTAGGTTTATCTGATGAGTTAGCACACAGTTCTATCCGTTTTAGTTTTGGTAAGTACACAACTGAAGCAGATATCGACCACGTGTTAACAATTACCAAAGCTGCTGTTGAGAAATTGCGTGAACTTTCTCCGCTTTGGGATATGTATAAAGAAGGTATTGATCTTTCAACAGTTGAGTGGGCTGAACACTAATTCATTGAACTCTTCATTGAAAATAGCGTTTTAACCCTCATATTAATATTAGGCTGACCCCGAGGTTTGGAGAAGCGACATGGCTTATAGTGAAAAGGTAATTGATCATTACGAAAATCCTCGTAATGTTGGTGTTTTAGATAAAAATGCTGAAAATGTAGGTACAGGTATGGTTGGCGCACCAGCGTGCGGCGATGTCATGCGTCTACAAATTCAAGTCGATGACAATGGTGTTATTGAAGAAGCACGCTTTAAGACTTATGGCTGTGGTTCTGCAATTGCATCAAGCTCCCTTGTAACCGAATGGTTAAAAGGCAAGACGCTAGATCAAGCTCAAGCAATCAAAAATATTGATATTGCTACTGAGTTAGCACTTCCACCAGTAAAAGTACACTGTTCTGTATTGGCTGAAGATGCGATTAAAGCTGCGATTGAAGATTATCGCGGCAAAAAAGTTAAAGCTTAATTGATGACCGATCAAACATTGGAGTTTTCATGATCCATTTAACTGAAAATGCTGCAGCTCATATCAGCAATTACCTTCAAAATCGAGGTAAAGGTGAAGGCATTCGTGTTGGTGTGAAAACTTCAGGTTGTTCTGGCTTGGCTTATGTGCTCGAATTTGTTGATGACATAGACACACATGATCAAATTTTCGAACAATCTGGTGTTAAAGTTTTTGTCGACCCTAAAAGCTTAGTTTATCTCGATGGTCTAGAAATGGACTATGTGAAAAACGGCTTAAATGAAGGCTTTGAATTTAGCAACCCAAATCAAAAAGGTGAATGTGGCTGCGGTGAATCCTTTACTGTTTAATCCCACTCTCCTTTCTTTCTTCTCGTCAAAACAGTGTGTTCCGCACTGTTTTAACGTATTTAACAATAGCGGAATTCATCTCCCATGAATCATTTTGAGCTGTTCTTATTACCCGAAGCACTCGATATAGATTTAGCAGCTTTAAAAAAACAGTTTTTAAGTTTGCAACAGCAATATCATCCAGACAAGACCAGTGATAAAGATCAAGCTTTGATCAAGTCCAGTGACATCAATCAAGCGTATAAAGTGTTATCACATGTTGATAGCCGCGCTGCGTATTTGCTTGGCTTAAAAAAACAAGATCATCATCTTGATCAATCCATTAATGATTTTGAGTTCTTGCAATCTGCACTAGAAATGCGTGAGCAACTCGATGAAGCAACATCGACAGATCAACTCCACACCTTAAAAATAGATATTCAACAGTGGATTGATAGCTTAGTACGCGAGTTTAAAATCGATTACGCGGAAGAAGACTGGGCTGAGGCACGCGATACCGTACGTAAGCTACGTTTCTTCCAACGTGTTATGAATGATATTGATAAAGCTGAAGATCGCATGTTCGACGCAGAAGATAGCTTCGATTTAGACGATGATTTTTAGTCCGCTTTAACCGATTATTTTCAAGGGATAACTCACGCATGGCACTTTTGCAAATTGCTGAACCTGGTCAATCTACTGCCCCGCATCAACACCGTATTGCGATTGGCATTGACTTAGGGACAACCCACTCTTTAGTGGCGACAGTGCTATCGGGAAAACCGAAAGTTCTACAAGATGAAAAAAATAGAGTGTTATTACCCTCTATTGTTCATTATGCAAAGGATATAACAACGTTTGGTTATGAAGCCAAGCCATTTATGATGACCGATCCCAAAAACACTATCGTTTCAGTTAAACGATTTATGGGCCGTTCACAATCCGATATTAAATTCCAGCATCCCTACACACTTGTTGGTGCTGAAAATGAAATGCCAGCTTTTGAAACGCCGGCGGGTCGCAAAACTCCCGTTGAGATTTCTGCTGAGATTTTAAAAAATCTCAAAGAACGCGCAGAATCAAGCCTAAATAATCCAGTCAATGGTGCAGTCATTACTGTTCCTGCTTATTTCGATGAGGCACAACGTCAAGCAACACGTGATGCAGCTCAACTTGCTGGCTTAAATGTATTACGCTTGTTGAATGAGCCAACTGCTGCTGCGGTTGCTTACGGTCTTGACCAAGAAACCAATCTGAGTACAGATCGCAACTACGTCATTTATGATTTAGGCGGTGGTACATTTGACGTGTCTATTTTGCGTTTTTCGCAAGGCGTATTTGAAGTATTGGCAACTGGTGGACACACTGCACTTGGTGGTGATGATCTAGACCGTCTCATCGTGAAATGGGCCAAGAAACAGCTCAACATTGAGACGCTCAATGATGAAGAATATGCCGTTTTCATTGTTGCTGCTCGCCAAGCAAAAGAATATTTAACAGATCACGATTCTGCTGAATTAAAACTATTAGATGACCGCCTGACGCTAGACCGCACAACTTTTGAATCAATCATTCAAGTTGCACTCGATAAAACCATAAGCGTATGTAAGCGCGTTTTACGTGATGCAAAACTTAAATTAGACGATATTGAAAATGTAGTCTTAGTTGGTGGTTCAACACGCTCTTATGCTGTTAAAAAAGCAGTCGCTGAATTATTTGAACGTGAACCATTGTGTACGATAAATCCAGATGAAGTCGTTGCAATTGGTGCATCGATTACAGCCAACCAACTGATTGGAAATAGTCAGGACGGCTCGCTACTTCTCGATGTAACCCCACTTTCGCTGGGCTTAGAAACCATGGGTGGCTTAGTTGAACGCTTAATATCACGTAACACTGCGATTCCAGTGGCTCGCCGTCAAGAGTTCACGACCTATCAAGATGGTCAAACAGCAATGTTGATTCATGTGGTTCAAGGCGAGCGTGATTTGGTAGAACACTGTCGTTCATTAGGACGTTTTGTTTTACATGGCATTCCACCGATGACTGCTGGACAAGCTCGCATTGAGGTGACGTTCCAAGTCGATGCAGATGGACTTCTCACGGTATCCGCAAAAGAAACGACTTCTGGCGTTCAAGCTAAAATCGACATCAAACCATCTTATGGTTTGTCATCAACGGATACTGAACGCTTACTTATCGAAGGTTTCCAACATGCTGAGGAAGATAAACAACTTCGTCATTTGCAAGAAACCAAAGTTGAAGCACAGCGTGAGCTAGAAGCTTTAGAGCAGGCTTTAAAAGCAGATACGGATTTATTAACGCAGCAACAAGCGCGTGATCTAATCCTAGCAGCCGAAGCATTGAAAGTTCGCCTTGAAACCAATGAACTCGAAGCGATCGAAAATGCTGTTCAACAACTTAAAATTCATAGTGATGCATTCGCTGCACTTCGTATGAACCGACATATTGACCATGCCTTAAAGGGTACAAAACTTGAAGATTGGTCAAACTCAAACTAACGGTATAGGTGATCAATATGCCACGTATTAAAGTGCTCCCTCACGCTCAAATCTGCCCTGAAGGTGCTGAATTTGAAGTCGAACACAATGCCAATTTATGCAAGAGCTTACTCAAGCAAGGCATTAAAATTGAGCATGCTTGTGATATGTCAAGTGCTTGTACGACTTGCCACGTCGTTGTTCGTAAAGGTTTTGATAGCCTTGAAGAAATGGATGATGTAGAAGCCGATTTGCTCGATCGTGCATGGGGTCTTGAACCAGATTCACGTCTATCTTGCCAAGTAGTCATCGTTGATGAAGATTTAGAAATTGAGATTCCTAAATACACCATCAACCATGCTTCGGAAAATCATTAAGTTTATTGCTTAATGATTTAAAAAAATCCTCTTTTAATCAATTTAAAAGAGGATTTTTTTATTGTGTAATGAAAATTAAAATATGATCGTTCAGTGCTTATTGCTTAACTTCATCGTCTAGTGTGAGTTTCGGAACACCCTGCGCATTGGTAATTTTTTGATGCGTCTGAATGCGCTCAATCATGGTTTCTAAAATCTCAACCAACTCAGGATATTCATAGTTTTGGACTTCCTCTAGGTTCAAGACCAAATGGAAACCCTTATAATCATAATCAAACCATTTTTGTGTATCCGATTTTTTGCCTGTGAACTTTTCCATCACTTGCCAAGTTTTAACAGGTCCTTGAATCCCTTTTAAGTAGATCGGAACTTTAGGCACACACAGAAACTCACTTTTGATGAGTTGATGTGTGTCATCGGCAATGAGTATCTCGTCCACTTCTGCGGCAGATTGTAATCGTGATGCCAAATTCACATCGCGCCCGACGATGGTATACGCCATACGATGCGATGCACCATAATTACCTACGTGGCAATACCCTGTACTTATTCCCATACGGATATGCAGCGCTGGATAGCCCATTTTCTTCCACCGCTCACGCAACAGTTTCATTTGTTGACGCATCGCAATTGCCATTTCCACACAAGATTTTGCATCTTGTTCTGTACCTTGCGAGTTTGGATCACCAAAGAAAATGAGAATAGCATCTCCCATAAACTTATCGACAGTTGCTTCATATTGTTTTGCGATTTCAGTCATATGACTCAAATAGTCATTGAGTAAAAAAGCCAAATCATCTGGAATAAGCGTTTCTGATAGTTCGGTAAAACCTTGTATATCAGAGAAGAAAATGGTGAGTTTTTTACGCTTGTATTCAATTTTTGCTTCAGCTTCACCGCGCATAATCGACTGCCACAGTTGTAATGGCGCGTAGCGACTTAACTGATTTGCAAAAGCAATATAGCGCGTCATTTGATTATGATAATGCTGACGTTGCTGCCCTAAGACACTCAATCGACGATGCTGGTAATAATTTCCAATGACGATAAATACCATTAAACCCAGCAAACTCACCACGGTCAGTTCTGGATTGGTCGGCTCAAAATACTGTTCAGCACCAAATATAAAAAAGGTACTAAAATAAAATGTAATGACACCAATAAGCCCGATCAGACAAGCAATCGGTAAAGAAATTCTATTGTTCAATCCAACATATAATAAGGCAAAAATAATAACAAAGGTTGGAACTAAACTTAGATGAAGTGCAGCGAGAACGATGGAGACGATAATCGCCTCATTGGCGAAATACACATTTTTTTCAGTTTTTTTATCGTATTTATATTGCAGCCATTTTTCGAGTCGTGGACAAAATAAAAAATAAATCAATAATAAAGGGAGGATATAAAGTTGATAGTTAGCACTCGATGAGGTAAATGTATAAATTACCAAAATTAGTGACAGAATCGAATATCCCATCAAACGATGAAAGTAAGCGAACTGTCTAGGTTCTTTATCAATCAACCTGTCTAGCGACACTCTATCCTCCTTTCTTATTATAGAATACTATTTTTCTTCTATTTTTTAGATCAGTCCATGCGCCAATCGAATGGCATATCGCCTTGTCCACGTAGTGCAAGCATCAATGTTTGGCGCATATGCGCGAGCACATCATTGCTATAAGGGACTGCTGGATTTCCCCAAACTGGTTTAGGCCATGCAACATCGTTTTGATAACGTACAACATGATGAAAATGCAATTGAGGTACAACATTGCCTAACGCGGCAACATTCATTTTATCCGCACGGAATACACGCGAAAGTTGGCTAGATAACCAGCTTGATTCACGCAAAAACTGTTCCTGATCTGCTTGGCTGAGTTCATATAACTCTGTAATTCCTGGTACGCGTGGCACAAGAATTAACCAAGGAAATTGCATATCATTCATTAAACGACATGTTGAAAGCGGGAAATCGCCTACAAAAAATGTATCTTGAGCAAGTTGGGGATGCAAACTAAACATATCTTTATAAATGATGCAGAATAATGATGATCAATACTACCACATCAGTTCTGATGTGAATATTCTAAGTAGGCTATTTGATTACAAATAACAATGATTTTCCTCATTTATTGCATAAGGTTTTAATCCAAGAAATGTGCTTAGCCTACAAAAAAACAAACTTGATCAATTAACCAACAAATCATGATTTGATTCTAGCTATTCATTTCATTTAATAATTTATTCAATAAATCCATAATGAACTGAATACGCTTATCATATTCAGCAAGCTGCACCATAATTTTCAGTCGTTGACCACCTTCCATCCGATAATAAGTTGGATTTTTCTGCATTAGTTGAATAATGCTGACCGCTTGTACTGGGGTATCAGGTGAAAACTCAACATAGCCGCCATTGCTATTGATATCAACTTTAGTAATTCCAAGTTGTTCCGCGCTCAAACGGACTTGATGAACACTAAAGAGTTGTTTAACAGGTTGTGGTGGAATGCCAAAACGATCAATTAACTCCATGCGGATATTATCCAGCTTTTCCTGTGTATCCGTATTACTAATGCGTTTATAGAACAGTAAGCGTTGATGTACATCCCCTAAATAATCATCAGGAATCAGCGCTGGCATATGCAGATTAATCTCAGCCGTCAAGGACAACGGTGCATCAAAGTTTGGCGTTTTACCTTTCTGAATCGCTTTGGTCGCTTTTTCTAGCATTTCCATATACAAGCTATATCCAATGGCATGCATTGAACCGCTTTGCTGTTCACCGAGAAGTTCACCCGCGCCGCGGATTTCCAAATCCTCTGTCGCCAGCATAAAACCCGCACCCAAAGTTGAGGCGCGCTGAATCGCATCCAGACGTTTTTCTGCATCGCCTTTTAAGTGTTTCAACGAAGGCACAAGCAAATAAGCATATGCCTGATGATGCGAACGACCAACACGTCCTCTTAATTGGTGTAACTGCGCCAAACCTAACTTATCAGCACGCTCAATAATAATCGTATTGGCATTTGGAACATCGATCCCTGTTTCAATAATGGTCGAGCAAACCAGAACGTTATATTCTTTGTGATAAAACTGCTGCATCACTTGCTCAAGTTCACGCTCGCGCATCTGTCCATGTGCAACAGCGACTCGTGCTTCGGGTACTAAAGTACGTATGGTTTCTGCGGCTCGCTCAATACTTTCCACTTCATTGTGCAGAAGATAGACCTGACCACCACGTAACAACTCACGTAAAATTGCTTCTTTGATCGAGTCATCGGTATGTTCTTGTACAAAAGTTTTGACTGCTAGGCGACGTGCAGGAGGTGTGGCAATAATTGATAAATCACGCATACCAGAGAAAGCCATGTTGAGCGTACGTGGAATCGGCGTTGCCGTTAAGGTCAGCATATCAACATCGGCACGTAAAGCTTTGATTCGCTCTTTGTCTCGAACACCAAAACGGTGTTCTTCATCCACAATCATCAAACCTAGATTATTAAATTGGATATTTTCTTGTAGAATCTTATGTGTTCCCACCACGATATCGACTTTACCATCCGCCAAATCTTCGATGATTTTTAAGTGGGTTTTGTTACTGCCAAAACGAGATAAAACTTCAATTCTGACGGCGGTATCGGCAAAGCGATCCTTAAACGATTCAAAATGCTGTTGTGCCAATAAAGTCGTTGGTACAAGTACAGCAACTTGTTTGCCATTTTGAACAGCAACAAAGGCCGCTCGCATCGCGACTTCGGTTTTACCAAAACCAACATCACCACACACCAGCCGATCCATCGGTTTAGCCAGTTGCATATCATGCAATGTGGCATCAATGGCATTGGCTTGATCCAAGGTCTCTTCGTAGGCAAAACCACTGGAAAATTGCATATACGCCATTTGATCTAGCTCAAATGCAAAGCCCGGTTTAGCTTGACGACGAGCCTGAATATGTAACAACTCAGCAGCTACATCATGAATCTGCTCTAAAGCTTTGCGTTTTGCTTTGCTCCACGTATCTGTACCAATTTTATGTAAAGGTGCAAGATCTGGATCACCGCCGCTATAACGACTGATTAAATGTAAATTGGTGACGGGAACATAAATTTTTGCACTATCGGCATAATCAAGTTGTAAGAACTCATGATCCTGTCGATCAATTTCAAGTGTAATTAATCCTGCATAACGCCCCACACCATGATCAATATGTACAACAGGCGCGCCAATATTTAACTCAGTCAAACTACGAACTAAAAATTCTTCAGAAACTTCTTGTTGACGCTTACGGCGACGTTGTACGACACGGTGTTCGTATAACTGATTTTCTGAAATAACAGTAAGTTGATCCGTTAACAATAATCCACGATCCAAAGGTGCATTGGTAATCGCGACACGTAACTTTTCTTTTTGGAATTGAGCAAAACTGTCTACGGTCGTAATCTCACCCAAGGCAGAACGTAAGGCATCTTTTAAGGTTTCACGACGACCCGCACTTTCAGCCACCAATAAAATAGGATGATTACTTTGATCTACATAGCGTTTGACGGCTTCAAAGGGCTGCTCTTTTTTTGGTTCAACTGCAAGTTGAGTAGGTTGCTCAGCTGCTAAGTTGAGTACGCCAGCTTTGTTCTCAAAAGCAGCAGCAGACGCAATAATGCGTGGAAGTTGATTCAATGCCTGTAAAACATGGTTTGGCATCAAAAATAATTCTTCAGGTGGAAGAATCGGTTGATCAATATTGTGACGACGATCTTCGTAACGGCGTACGACTTCTTTCCAAAAGTTGATTAACTCATCTTTAATTTCATTATTTGTAATGACAATGCAATTCTTTGGTAAGTACGTCATTAACATACTTTGTGCTTCCATTGTCTTTTTATCAAAAAACAATGGCAGGTAGAACTCCAATCCTGGCGTTGCAATCCCCTCTAGTACATCTTGATAAATGGGATTTTTCTTCGGATTGGCCGTCGGAAAACTTTCCGCATAACGATCTCTAAAAGTAGAGCGCCCTTCTTTTAAAGGAAACTCTTTTGCAGGTAAAACTGTGAAGTTTTTTAAAGACTCTGTTGTTCTTTGGGTTTCAGGATCAAAGAATTTTAGGCTTTCAATTTCATCATCGAATAGATCTATTCGAATCGGTTGTTCTTGTCCAGACGCAAAAATATCAATGATGCTGCCTCGAACAGCAAACTCACCATGGTCATAGACAGTATCGACTAAACGATAACCCGCCTGTACCAGTTGCTTCTTTTGCACCTCTAAATCTAGTTTTTGTCCCACTTTTATATCAAAGTGTTCACCGACCACCCATGAATAAGGTGCGACACGTTGTGCTAAGGTACTGGCTGATACAAGTAAAATGCCTTTTTGTGGCATGTTGGATAAAATCGCCAATCGCTCTGAAACAATATCCTGATGCGGAGACAATCGGTCATAGGGTAAGATTTCCCAGTCTGGGAAAATGATTGGTTTTATGCCATAAAATTCGAGTTCACTTTCTAACTGTGCAAGATGCTGATTATTCCTCGTTACAATCACATATAGATTCGAACTTTGGATCGCGATTTCTTTAAATAATAGTGCTGCTGATGACCCAAGTAGTGAACCAATCCAGCGTTTTTCGCCAGCTTTGAGTTGTTGTAGATTTAATTGAGAAATTTCTTGCTGAAACATAGAGAAAATCGTGCAATTTATAATGACAAGTGGCTTATTTTAGCATGATGTTTTTTTAGCGTAAGTGAATTTTCGGACTTTCATTCACTAGATTTAAAATTACTTAGGCTATTTTAGATATAATATGCTTGAGTGCATTAAATAGTACGGGTGGACAACCAATCTTTAATGATATTAATTTGCTGGTCTACTGCCACTGAAAGATGAGGTGAATTATTAACATTCCAAGTTTCATCACACCAGTCACATGCATCATATAAACCACTTATCCATTCTGGGTAGTACACAACCCTTTCCTCAAGATTTCTTGAAGCACTCAAAAAACTTGTTTCTATCTTGCTAAAAATTTGACACAACCTAAGAGGCTGTATAAGACCAATTTTATAGTGATATAAAACATCTAAAAAATACCGAGCAGTCAAAATTTCGGCTTCAAATGAATTAACTGAAAAATTAGGATCACCCTTCTGTATCAATTGAAGCAATATAGCCTCATGATCAATTGCGCCATCAAGAAGTTCAAAAAAATCTACATCGAAAATTTCATTATTTTCTATATATTTATTAATTTTTTTTAAGTTCACTCCTTTAGAATATTCGTCGTAATAGATTTCAATAAAAAGCTCTTTCAATTTCATGGAACTGTCTCTTTATCAGATATTCTAATGAATGTTAAGCCATCTTAATTTTATACATCAACATTGAAACCTAGATCGACATCACAAGCAGCCTGACCGCCACGAATTCCAAAATTATCTGCTGGAATTTCTCGAAGTATTATCATGATATGATCTTTGGGCACACCAAATGGCTCTAGATTATTGACAATCGTTTTATAAAGTAAACGTTTGGTTTCTAGAGAACGACCTACAAAACAATCAATAGTAATAAGTGTGAAAAATTCTGGTTTTTCCCTTTCAGGCGGACACTGAAAACGATGTGCATCATGCACGACTAAACGTAAATTTCGATCATTTGGCATAATTTTAAATGCTTCTCTTAAAGCAGAATGTACTGCCTCCATGATCCCAAGCTCGACTTCTATGGAATATTTCTGTCTAACTTCAATCACCACACTTGGCATTTTTTATTCTCCTGAAGATCTTTCACTAATAAATAATTTATATTTCCACTGTACTGATAAAAAATTACTGAATTTGATTAACTATATAATTCCAAAGCTATCAAATTTTAATTGAATCACAACAATTTTTTTATTTTTTAACAATAAAAAAGCACGCTCTAAAATATCTAGAGAATGCTTTTTTATCAATCATTATTGCGCGGCTAACTTCGCATTTGGGAAGAAACGCCCCTCTACTGAGTCATAACACCACTGGAAGATAAAAGTATAAACCAAGATACACATGGTCAAACCAAAATCTAAGATTAATGCATCAATGAAGCTCATATGCATCATATAGGCAATAATTGGAATTGTTGCGAGCATCAAACCGCCCTCAAAGCCAATCGCATGTAAAATACGGACTGGAATCGTTCTTTCCCACTGATATTTATATTCAACCTTTTCAAAATAATGGTTAAAAACCATATTCCAAAATACGGAAATCACAGCCATGATCGTACCTAAAACACCCGTAACTTCTAACGGCATGCTAAAAATAAAACTTAACGCAATTGCGATGATGACCAATAAAATCACTTCATAGACAATCGCATGAATGAGTCTTCTTTTGGAAATCAACATTTTTAAAACACTCTATTGTTTGGATACGGCTCATTTTATTTTTATAATGTTGATCAATCCAATCAGATTCTTTCAGTTTTTTTGATAGATGAGTATCTTTGAGCAATGAATATAAATCAAGAACAACTCCTCATGTTTCAAACCGTCATGGAAACAGGTTCATTTTCCGCCGCTGCCCGTAAATTAGGTAAAGTACCTTCAGCAGTGAGTATGTCGATTGCAAATCTAGAGATAGATCTCAATCTTAATTTATTTGATCGTATTGGACGCGAGCCAATCCCAACAGCAGAAGCAATCGTCCTCTACGAAAAAACACAACAACTTTTGATTGAAATGAATCAATGGAAACAGCATGCCTATGCACTTAGTACAGGATTAGAATCGACTTTAAATATTGTCGTCGTGTCAGAGCTATTACATACTAATTGGACAGATTACATCACGCTACTTGAGCAACAGTTCCCTAGCCTTGCAATTAACATTGTTTCTGCTCCGCAAGAAGATGCACTGCAAATGTTGCTCGACCAATCGGCACAGTTAGCGCTAATGTTTGAACGAGAACATTTAGACAGTCGTGAACAGTTTGTTGAACTAAAACGAGAAGCTTTAGTTCCTGTAATTGCTGAAAATCATCCTTTTGCGCAACTTGAGCAAGTATCATTCGAACAAATGGTACAGACACGTCAAATCGTTGTCGCGAGTCGTGATAAAAACATCAAACCTGAACTTCTCTTTTCCAAAGACTATTGGCGTACTGACAACCATCATTCCGCTTGTATGATGATTGTCCGCAATTTAGGTTGGGGTGTTCTGCCTTTAGAAATGTTTAATGAAAATCCTGAATTAAAAAAGAAGCTAAAAATTTTGAAGCTATATGATTTTAGTCCAAAATTCGAATACTACGTTGATCTCGTTTGGAGTCGTGAAAGTGAGTTAGGCGCTGCCGCACGGTTTCTAATTGAGCATATCCGGAATCAACGTCAAAAAATGAAATAGCTCGGTCAACAGACCCTCAACATTTCTCTAAAATGCGGTGCTTTGCTTTCCTGTGGATTGTGTTATAAATGAAGTTACCCATAATATTGTTTAAGAAAGAACGTTATATCAATGACTCAAACCGCATTAGACCAATTAAAGAATTTAACGACTGTTGTCGCAGATAGTAGTGATCTAGAAGCAATTGAAAAATTTCGCCCACTAGACGCAACAACAAATCCATCACTGATTACCGCCGCGGCTGAACAGCCAGAAAGCAAAGAACTGATTGAAGATGCTTATGCACAAGCAAAACAAGAAGGTTATCAAAGTGATGCGTTAATTGAACGTACCATTGATATTTTAACAGTCAAATTTGGCGTTGAAATCTTAAAATTAATTGATGGTCGTGTTTCAACTGAGGTTGATGCCTTACTGTCTTATGATACAGAAGCAACGATTGCTAAAGCACGTGAACTTTCCAAACTCTATAAGGAATATGGAATTGAACAATCACGTATCCTCATTAAAATTGCTTCAACTTGGGAAGGCATTCAAGCCGCTAAGGTGCTTGAAGCCGAAGGAATTCCGTGTAACCTGACTTTATTGTTTGGCTTACATCAAGCACAAGCTTGTGCAGATGCAAAAGTGACTTTGATCTCACCATTCGTAGGTCGTATTTTAGATTGGTATAAAAAAGCCGAAGACGTGGATCAATATCCTATCGAAAAAGACCCTGGTGTCTTGTCTGTTAAGAAAATTTATAACTACTACAAACAACATGGCATCTCGACTCAAGTCATGGGAGCGAGTTTTCGTAGTACAGCCCAAGTGCTTGGCTTAGCAGGTTGTGATTTATTGACCATTGCTCCAAATCTATTAAATCAATTGGAACAAGATCAACATATTGTTGAAGCTCAACTCTCTACGACTTCAGCACAACAGGCTGAAAAAATCGAACGTACCGCTCAAACCAAAGAAAGTTTTAAAGCCGAACTCGAACATGATTTAATGGCATTTCAGCTCCTCCAAGGTGGCATTGATGGCTTTATTAAAGCGCGAAACCAATTGAGTTTGTTACTCCGTCAATCTTTTGGTATTGATGCTGAAATCACCCCATAATTAGCTGATTTTTCACCTATTAAAAACCGATTTTTGCTATATTAGTGAAAATCGGTTTTTTTAAGAGTTCAGTGTGTTCGGCATCACAGATTTAACCACATATATTATTGGTACAATCTTAATCATTTTATTACCCGGCCCGAACTCCGTCTATGTGATGTCTGTTGCCTCACGCTATGGAATACGTACAGGTTACGCTGCTGCTTGTGGCGTATTTACTGGCGATTTTATTTTAATTATTTGTACTGTTTTAGGTGCAGCATCTTTATTAAAAGCGTTCCCGATTCTGTTTGTTATTCTCAAAATAACAGGTGCTTGTTATCTCGCTTATTTGGGTTTCAAACTGCTACAAAGTGCTTATCAAACGTGGAAGAAACCGCAACAACACGCAGAAATGGCTGATTTACCTCAATTAGATAAAGTGCATCCCTATCGAACTGCGCTTAGCATTAGTTTATTGAACCCCAAAGCAATTCTATTTTTCCTATCGTTCTTTGTGCAATTCGTTGAGCCAAATTACCCCTATCCAATGTTGAGTTTCTTGGTACTGGCATTGATTTTACAAATCGTCAGCTTTAGTTATCTAACTGCACTTATTTTTTCAGGCATAAAATTAGCTGGTTTTTTCAAAAATAATTATAAACTCGCGGCAGGTGGTGTATTTTTGGTCGGGATTTTATTCTTCGGCTTTGGCTTAAGGCTCGCAACTTCAACCTTGTCCTGATCTAGATCAACATTAAATTCACGCCAAGGAAGGCAGTTCATGATGTTTGATCCCCATCTCTTTTAACCGAATCATCAATTTATTCAATCATCTTTGAACTACGATTTAAGCCATATTAACGATATACTTTTCAACAAATTTTAATCAAGTATAGATGCATATAATGCAACGCCTAATTCAAGATTTTTCGATCCCTGCGGTATTTGCTGGCTTTATCACCTTTTTGATTGGTATTAGTGTTTCAGCTGTTCTCGTCATTCAAGGTGCCCAATCTTTAGGTGCGAACACAGCACAAATCAGCTCATGGTTCTGGGCACTCGGTTTAGCGATTGGACTTTCAGGTTTAATCCTCTCTTGGAAATATAAATATCCTGTTGCTACTGCATGGTCGACCCCCGGTATCGCACTGATCATTGCCTCTACAGGACATTATGATCTTTATGAAGCCATCGGTGCGTTTGTCATCTGCGGGATTGCCATTGCAATTGTTGGATTTTCAGGTGTTTTTCAAAGGTTATTGGCACATATCCCAACCAGTCTAACCTGTGCCATGCTTGCAGGGATTCTATTAAAGTTTGGTATTCAAATCTTTAGTAGTCTAGAAAGCCATCTAGGTTTTATTCTCAGTATGTTGGCGATTTATCTTGTCTCTAAGCGCTTATTTCAACGCTATAGCATTGTATTGACTGTGCTTTTAGGTGCAGCGATTTGCCCCCTGTTTATTGATTTTCAACTGCAACCGATTACATGGTCTTTGACTCAACCTGTATGGATGCAACCCGCATTTTCATGGTCTGCCGTTCTTGGTTTAGCACTTCCGTTATTTGTGATCAATATGACTTCACAAAACTTACCCGGCATCGCGATGATTAAAAGCTATGGCTATCACCCTCACGTCAATCAACTCGTGGGCTGGACAGGTGTTGCTCATACCATTTTTGCACCTTTTGGCTGTTTTTCGGTAAATTTAGCCGCGATTAGTGCAGCAGTGAGTTTAGATGATCAAGTTCATCCCAATCCAAGCAAACGCTATATTGCGGGAATCAGTTGCGGTATATTTTATATTTTCATGGGGCTTTTTGCGGCGACTTTAGTCAGCCTACTCATGTCATTTCCACAAATCTTTATTGTGGCACTTGCTGGCATTGCATTATTTGCCACGATTAGCCATAACATTGCAGTTGCTTTTTCCAACGTAGAAGAGCGTGAAGCTGCGCTACTGACCTTTTTATGTAGCGCATCTGGTGTCCAGTTTTTGGGTATCGGTTCTGCATTTTGGGGACTTATTCTGGGCCTTTTTGTCTTAATATTATTTAGATTTAAAAATAAGCCTTAGTCAAAACTAAGGCTTATGCTGTCCAGAGGATAAATCTTTAAGGTTATTTATCTTCTAACTCTTTTTGGGTTTCTTCATCATTTAAAATTCGCCCAGCCTGCTTTGGTCGAAGCAGTGGTTCTGTAGGTCGTGGATGTGCATGGGTGTATTGTAAACCAGCCCCAGCATAAACATCATCTGCGGCTATTTCCGTTTCAAAACGCTCATCATCACGATCACGGATTTCATTGCTAATACGTTTCACTTCATCCTGATCAACACCTAACTCTTTTAAAATCACGCCACCAAACTTAATGGCTGATTCAAAGGTTTCACGGACCATATAATCGACTTTCTGTTTGACCAAATACAACGAATGTTCACGGTCATAAGATCTCACAAGTAGTTTTGCAAGTGGAAATTCATGCCCCACCAATTCGACGATTTTATTGGTTGTTGCCTTACTATCCACACACACCACAATGGCTTGTGCATTTTTAGCACCCGAGGCATGTAAAATATCTAAACGTGCACCATCGCCATAATAGATTTTAAAACCAAATTTCTCTGCGTTTTGAATCATATCAATATCGTTGTCAATAATAGTGACATCAACACCTCTGGCTAATAATAACTGGCTGGCAACCTGACCAAAACGACCAAATCCAATCATCAAGACGCTACCACTTAGACCTTCTGCTATATTGACGTTTTCCAGAGAAATCGTATCTTTTTTCTCTGTAAATCGTTTGAAAATAATACCAAAAATAGGCGTGAGTACCATTGAAAGTACCACAATTGCGGTAAGGTTTGACCTAATTGTATTATCAATGACTTGAGCACTGACGGCCGCAGCAAATAGTACAAACGCAAACTCACCACCTTGAGCCATGAGTAAAGCACGATCCAAAGCATCGATATGAGAACTTTTCGTGACACGCGCAACGATATAAATCATCAGTGCTTTTACAAACATCATGGCTAAAACGCCACTGATGATGAGCTGCCAATTCTGTGCGACGACAGATAAGTCCAGCGACATCCCTACACCGAGGAAAAAGAGCCCCAGTAACAACCCTCGGAACGGCTCAATATCTGCCTCAATTTGATGTCGAAAAGTTGATTCTGATAACAATACACCTGCAAGAAAAGCACCCATCGCCATAGATAAGCCACTCACTTGCATCAACAATGCCGCGCCCAATACCACCAAAAGCGCTGCGGCTGTCATCACTTCTCTTGCTTTTGCTGCCGCCAAGAGTCTAAATAACGGATTGAGTAACCAATAACCTGCTGCAATAAGACCAGCTATCGCAATCAAACCGATACCGATGGTTTCTAATCGTGCTGAAGTTGTTTCCACCACATGATTGGGTGCCATAAAAGCAATTATGGCCAATAATGGAACGATGAGCAGATCTTCAAATAATAATATGGAAACAACTTTTTGCCCCCGAGGTTGAGCAATATCTCCCCGATCACCCAGTAACTGCATCACTATAGCGGTTGAGGTCAGCACAAAACCTGCTGCTGCAATAAAAGCAATTTGCCATGTAAATCCAAATAAAATGCCCACACCAGTTAAAGCCAAGGCACTCACTATAATTTGCAAAGTACCTAAACCAAAGATTTCCCGCCTAAGACTCCATAAATGTGAGGGCTGCATTTCCAAACCAATCACGAATAAGTACATCACAATCCCCAACTCAGCGATATGCAAGATGGATGTTGATTCATGGAAAAATGCAAAACCAAATGGCCCTATAATCAAGCCAGCAATGAGATAACCTAATACCGAACCCAGTCCAATGCGTTTAAAAATGGGCACAGCAATCACTGCCGCAGCCAATAAAACGACGGGAGCAATTAAACTTATTGAATCAGCCTCTGAACTCATACTGTTCTCATTGTTATCAATTTGATTTCATTCTATTTGAAAGAATAAAAGACGGATAGCGCATTTATAGGATAATGCATCCTATTTGTTTGCATAGACACCCACCAACGTTCTTAGTCGGTTGCATTCTTATCCCAAAAAGCTTGGCGTATTTGTGGCATCGCATTCAAATGATTGATGATGTGTTGTGCCTCCTCTGCCTCGATTGAGGTAGCAATCAACGTCACTTCTATCTCCACTTCTTTTTCACCAAATGGCGTAACATCAATGTCTTTAGCCGGGTAATTATGATGTTTAAGCGTCGAATTTAGTTCATCCATCACCACTTTACTATGACTGCGGTCACAAACAATATAGATCACATGCAGCACTTCCGTTTCATCATCCAATGGGCGACGATCAATTGCATGCACGATGGGTCTCAACAACGTATTTGCTGCCAAGATAAATAATGTCGCCAAGATTGCTTCTATGATTAGGTCTGAACCCGCAGAAGCTCCCACTGCTGCCGAACACCATAAAGTTGCGGCTGTGTTTAATCCATGGATGTTTCCTTCTTGACGCATAATCACACCTGCGCCCAAAAAGCCGATACCTGATACCACGTAAGCAATCACTCGAACAGCCCCATCTGCGCCAGTTAAATTGATTGCAATATCGACAAAGATCGCAGCACCCACAGCAACCAGCACATTGGTTCTTAATCCTGCAGTCCGTTGGCGATATTGTCTTTCAAAACCAATGAGTGCGCCCAAAATAAAGGCAACGCTGAGACTAATTAGCGTATCAACGGTATTGATCAAATCAATATTTTGTAGAAATTTTAATTGCATTAGATGCCTCTAATCATTATTGCCAGCCATAACGGCGGGTATACATATTTTTTTGCCTATTGTGTTAGACACACATAGGCAATCCAAACAATGGGTAAATATAGAAAAATTAGATGATAAAGAAATGAATTGTTATGGTGATGCAGGGGTAAAACTTAGCCCGAATCCAAACCATCGCTGTCGAAAATCATGGACACGATCACCAAAAGAGGCTGCTAAAGTTAAGACATTGGGAATAAGACTGTAATGCACAGCCGTTTGAAAGAGTGGCGCTTGACGATCTTGATTATAGGTTTCAACACTTAAAGCTAGACGGTCCGTTAGGGCATAATTTGTGGCAATACTCCACCGCAATAACCGTGCATGATCTTGAGCATATTGATATCCCAAGTTACTATGCAGCGCTAAACGTTGATCTAGAAAATTAAAACTTACAGGTACATTTAAAAACCAATCCAAATCAGTACGCTGTTCAGCCTGATCGTCTCTAGACAGCGTCAAACTGGTTGCAATACCCCAATCATTTTCCATCGGTTTTACGACAGTTTTTACTTGTGCTGAAAAACCGCGTACCTGATCAAGCTCTTTAGTCGCATGATAGCCAATTGAAACTTCTAAATTCTGATTTAGATTACAGGCAGGTGTGACTTGATATGACCATGCACCGTCTTTTAAATATAAATAAGAGGTTTCTAATTGACAGCGATGAGCGTCTGTAATTGAAGCATCGTCGGTATTTAATAATGGATCTGCTTTGCTCTTTTGAGTAGGCAGCAATAATCCACACAGCGCCAATATACCCATAACACCGTAACACTGAATGGAAGCATGAAAAAACATAGGCTTCTCCCCATTTTAGGTGAGAAACTAAACAGGTCGTATTCAAATACAATAAATTTTTGCTGATAGGTAAAAATTTTATAGAGGGGTTAATACAATTTTCAATCAAAGCTATCTCATTGCAAGATAGCCGACCTAAAAGGCTATATTGCTCAGTATTCGCTTTGGTTTAATTGATAACTAAACCCGAACCTCGAACAACTTCCCATTTAGGATCTCCGTTGAATAAACTCATCGGCATTATAGGGCGTGTTAATGTATAAACAAGCCCTATCATGTGAATTTTTTATGAAAACGTAAAAAATTGAGTCTTAAAATGTTCTAAATTAAAGCTCTTTCACTACAACTGTTTTTGCCATTTTGTCATGCCAGCCTTGCTTTTTTGGGTCAAATGCCACCCAAATTAAACCAATAAACAAAACTAAAGTTGCTGGGAAATAACCGATATAACGAATGATACCTTGACCAACAGACACCTGTTCACCCGTTTTCTCATCCAGCACTTTTAAACGCAATAAACGTTTGCCTGGTGTTCCTGCGAATTTGACCCAGCAAAATATATAAAAAATGGCTGTTAGGATTTGCCAGATCCAATCCCATGTTGACATGAACTGAAATGAAGAAACCCCATCTGATGAGACCGTAGTATCACCACCACCAAAAAGCATGGTAAGTGGAATCAAAGCGACAATAATAATGATCGTATCTAGAATCGCTGCACCAAAGCGTATCCAAAAACCCGCATACTCATATTTATGAGACATTTTCCCCTCACTTTTTATTTCTATATTAAAATTAAAGACAAATACTGATAAATAATAAACTGTTGATGCAATAAATCATATTACCTTTTGTTTTAATTCACGGTCAAAAAACTCGACTGTACGCTGCCAAACCAATGCTGACTCAGGACTATCTCGACTAACTGTACGAAAACCATGTGGCATCTGATAAGTATAAGCTTCGACACGATCACCCAATTGCTCAATCAACTTATTACGCTTTTTAGCTGGGCAAAATGGATCAAATTGATCAGACCAATGACCTTGTAGTAAGCGAATTTCATCCAAAGACTCTGTTTTTGGTACACCTGCACCTTCTATCCCCAAAGAATGATGATAAACAACAGGTGCTAACATATCTTCACGCTTCGCCATTTGGATCACATATCCACCTGTTAAACACTGCCCTAACATACCTAAACGACCATTTGATCTTGGATCAACTTTTAACGCATCTAACAACACATGAATTTCTTTATTGACATCACTGTCTGCTGCATTGCTACGACCTGCTTTGGCCACCATTGCTCGAATGCAATATTTGACTGCGCCGCCACTATATAAGTTCGGCACATAAACCAAATAGCCTCGATTTGCTAAATCTTGCGCATCTTCACGATAAGCATCAATGACGCCATATAATTCATGCAGTAATAGAATTGCGGGGAATTTCTCAGTGGATTGAGTCGGTGTATACACCTCAACTTCGATTTGACGAGTGGGTAAAGTGATTGTTTTTATTTCCATTTTAGTGATCTTTGTTATATAAATTACATCCATACTATTTGTGACAATATTAATTGTCAAATAAAAAAGGATGTCTGACCACATCCTTTTTTACCGTCAAAGACTTTCTATCTCAATACAAAGTGCAATCAAAAGTTTTAACACTCAATCGAATTGACTGCCAATCCACCTTTTGAGGTTTCCTTATATTTATCAGACATATCCTTGCCTGTTTCCTTCATGGTTTGAATCACTTTATCCAGCGAAATATAATGCTCACCATCACCATGTAATGCCATCTGAGCAGCATTAATCGCTTTCACTGCTGCAATTGCATTTCGTTCAATACAAGGCACTTGTACCAAACCACCGACAGGGTCACAGGTCAGTCCTAAATTATGTTCCAGCCCAATTTCGGCAGCATGTTCAACCTGCTCAGGCGTACCAGCTAAAATTTCAGCCAATCCAGCCGATGCCATTGCGCAAGCTGAACCCACCTCACCTTGACAACCTACCTCAGCACCAGAAATTGAGGCATTCAATTTACATAAAATACCGACGGCTGCTGCACTCAAGAAAAATCGAACGATGGTATCTTCAGACTCATCTTTAGAAAAGTTGACATAATAAGACAACACTGCAGGAATAATGCCTGCCGCACCATTGGTCGGTGCGGTGACAACACGCCCACCCGCGGCATTTTCTTCATTGACTGCAAGTGCATATAGATTCACCCATTCCATCGCATTAAATGTGGTTGCAATCAAATTTTCATTTTCTTTTTTGAGTAAGCGTTGATGAATGTTTTTAGCTCGGCGTTTCACATTTAATCCACCAGCTAAAATCCCTTCATGCTGCAATCCATTTTGGATACAGACTTGCATGACGTGCCAAATCTGCATAATTTTGGCACGAATTTCAGCTTCACTGCGCCAACTCTTTTCATTTTCCAACATCAAATGACTGATACTACATTGATGAGTTTTGCACAACGCCAATAATTCTTTAGCACTCTGAAATGGATAAGGAACGACTGTATCATCCTCCATAAAACTCCCTTGGTGAATGTGGCTTTCATCTATGATGAATCCCCCACCTATGGAGTAATACGTGTTTGCATAAAGTGTATTTCCCTCAGCATCTTCGGTCTTTATCCTCATTGCATTTGGGTGATAAGGCAAAGCTTCATCAATAAAAATAATATCTTGGCGTGGATCAAAGTCGATCGTATGAATCGCATCTATTTTAAGCGTATTGGATTTAAACACCTGATCTAAAAGAACTTGGCTATGCGGAATATCAATAGTTTCAGGATCATTTCCCATCAAACCTAAAAGTGTGGCTTTGTCTGTACCATGTCCTATTCCTGTAGAAGACAATGAACCGTATAAAAAAATCTGAACTTTCGCAACCTTGCTTAAAATATTTTGGGCTTTTAAGCTTTGAGTAAAACGATATGCTGCTCGCATGGGTGCAACGGTATGTGAACTCGAAGGCCCAACACCGATTTTAAAAAGATCAAAGACGCTCAATGTCATATATTATTATCCTCCTATATCCAGTTTTTACTTTATTCTAAATCATGATCAACATGTGAAAAATATAATAAATTACGCATAAAAAAAACCACAACCGTCATCACGATTGTGGTTTTAAAACTTTCCAGTGCTTAAATGCTTAACAAGCTATTCAAAGTCTCTGAAACATTCTTCGATTTCACTTTCGGTTGCAGGGCTTTTAAAGCGTGTTGCACCTGACCTCGTTGCGGTTCAGCCAAGGTATACCAACGCGAAAGCACCTGTAATAAACGAGAACCCAAAATTGGATTTTTCTCATCTAAATATGCCGCGAGCTGAATAAAATGATCTACACCAAAACTCCACGTATTGACTGGGTTATTGGCCAAACCACCGCTGACTGAACGAATACGGTTTGGAGTGGTTAAATCATAATCTGCATGTTGAGTAAGATATTCAATCGTAGCTGCCGTGGCACAAGGATTGGATGCTTGAATCGTAAACCATTGATCTAAAGATAAAGCTTCATCTTTAAAGCGATTATAGAAATCGTCCAATGCGGTTTGTGCTTGTGGCGCATCATTCCATACCAGTACGCGTAATGCACCTAAACGTTCTGACATATTCCGCGTGTTTTTATATTGCGCATCCGCCAAATCAAATACCGAAGCATCCCCTTGACGTGCCAACATACTTAACATGATATTTTTCAATGCACGGACACCCATTGCCAAAGAAAATTCTTTTTGCATATCTGGGTCTAAAGATAAATAGGTATCTTTCCAGAAAGAACCCATTTCTCGTGCCAAACGATTCAATACCGCTTCACGTTTCTCACGGACGAGTTCAGGTTCGTAGTCTTGATCAATACGGCTACCTAAATAGTTTTCACTTGGCACATCAAACAAACGTGATGCGAGCAATGGATCTTTATTTACCAATTCAGGCAAGGTGTTTTTAATCGCCTGAATATAAGTATCCACCTGATGATCTTCTAACAAAATACGCTCTAATAAGGTTTGAGTCGCTTGCCATTGGTTAAAACCATTAGTTTCGTGTTGAATCAAAAATGCAAGATCATCATTTGAATAGTCAAATACCAAATTGACTGGCGCAGAGAAATTACGCAACAACGATGCAACAGGTTGTTCAGTCACCCCAGTAAATTCGATCGTTGCTTCATCTTGATCAAACAAATACACGCCATCTTTGACATCATTTACAAATAGATCAGCACTATGCAAAGTGTATTGTTCGCCTGTATGGGCATTGAACAAAGCCAAAGCCACAGGAATTGGCACTGCTTTTAAGTTCGGATATTTAGGATGCGCTTTAAGGCTTTGTTTTAAGCTCAAACGATAGGTCTGTGTCGCCGCATCATATTCACCTTTGGCATCCAACTTTGGTGTCCCCGGTTGATTATACCAAGTAAGGAAGTTAAATAAATCAACACCAGAACCCGCACTTAATGCAGCAACCCAATCTTCAACTGTCACAGCTTGACCATCATGACGGCGGAAGTATTCGTCTGTACCCTGACGGTATTTTTCTTTGCCTAATAAGGTCGCCATCATACGGTTAATTTCCGCACCTTTTTCATAGACCGTAGCGGTATAGAAATTATTAATTTCTACAAAATGATCTGGACGTGGCGGATGTGACAATGGTCCTGCATCTTCAGGGAATTGGTGAGATTTTAATACCGCTACATCATCAATCCGTTGTACCGCCGCTGACTGTAAATCCTCAGAGAAAGACTGATCACGGAAAACCGTTAAACCCTCTTTTAGACACAACTGGAACCAGTCACGACAGGTAATACGGTTGCCTGTCCAGTTATGGAAATATTCATGCGCAATCACAGATTGTACGCGCATGATCGCGGCATCTGTGGTGAACTCTTCATCAGCAAGTACACATGAAGTATTAAAGATATTTAATCCTTTGTTTTCCATGGCACCCATGTTGAACTGACTCACCGCCACAATCATATAATTGTCGAGATCATAAGGACGACCATAATGTTCTTCATCCCAACGCATCGAATGCTTTAATGCTTCCATCGCAATGTGACATTTTGGAATATCTTTTTCGATCGCGTAAATTTCCAAAGCGACATCACGACCTTCTGAGGTGGTGTAACGATCTTTTAAGACTGCTAAATCACCAATCACACATGCAAATAAGTAACTTGGCTTCTTGGTTGGATCTTGCCAAATCGCATAGTGGCGACCTTCACCCGCCTCACCTGTTTCAAGCAAGTTGCCGTTGGCAAGCAACACAGGATATTTCTTATCAGCTTCCACACGGGTGGTAAATTCAGCCAAAACGTCTGGACGATCTGGATAGAAGGTGATTTTACGGAATCCTTCAGGTTCATTCTGCGTAACGAATAAATCACCCGCTTTATACAGTCCCTCAAGCTGCGTATTCGACTCAGGATGAATGATCACTTGTGTTTGAAGAATGACCTCATCTGGTGCATCAGCGATCACTAATTGTTCTTCATCTAACTGATATTGATCAGCACTGAGTAATTGTCCATTCAGTTGAATCGACTTCAGCTCTAAATCTCGACCCAATAGCACCATTGCACCTGCTGCTTGCCGCTTCATCACAAGTGTTGAATCAACAATAGTCTGGTCGCTATAAACTTGAATATCTAAATGAATCGATTCAACCAAGAATGATGGCTTTTGATAGTCTTTTAAATAAATGGTTTGATCTGTTTGAACAGGAGGTTGAGCCGCGATATTCATCAGTATTCCTTATCTTTCATGATTTCATGTACATGGTCTTGTTGACAAGACTTCTTGAAGCGTCTTTTACTAGCATAAATTATGCCGTTTGGTCTAAAAATATCGCATTCAAAACAATTGTGGTTGCGATTATCTCAGATATCTGCACAAATCATACGCCAACAAATATAAGCTGTCTGTAAGACCTGTCATGCGTTTAAAATTTTTATTGGGTTGAGAACAAGTATTTTCAAATAGAACTTGAAGAATCAGTCTATCGTTTAGACAAAATTACAACATCGTTTTCTACTATTAAATAAAAATGACAAAATCCATGATATTTGCCTGCTCAACTTACATTCTTTGCTTAAGTTATACATTTTGTGCACGGTTATTGCTTATGTATTTATGCCAATCTAGGTGAATAAAATAAAAGCGAGGGCTATAACGATGGAATTAAAAGCACATTTGTATCGTCTAGAAAACATTAAAGCAATCCATGATCTTGCAACCGCAGGTGTTGATCATCATGTGATCTCTGTCTTTTTGTCCGCAGAAGGGATTGAACTTACCACCTTAGAAGTAACCAATATTGTAAATACCTATGACGCACTTGGGAAAGAAAAAGTGCCGAGTAAAAAAGTACAAGCACTCATCGCTGCCAAGAAAATCAGTCAGGAGGATGAAAACTTACCATGCCCTGTTTAACATTTCCGCTCTGACTCAATAAAAAAACCTCAAATCAACGTCTGATTTGAGGTTTTTTTCAAGAATAACTTATGGATTTGCACTGTTGGTCCGAATCCAAACCACAGTACGTCCTAAAGCGGACACGCCCATATAACCACGCATACGGAGACGCTTACCTTCACCAGAAACCACACCTTTGCCTTTGTATACACGTCCACTGGTTGCTTCCAATACAAGACCGTCAATATATGCATTTGGATCATTTGGATCTTGTCTAAATCCTGACAAAATTTCTAAACCAACAAGCGGCTTATTCGTGTGAGGCGCTGGACATTTGGTACAATTGCTCAACGAGATCCCATGCGCATTTGGATAACGATACACAATCTTGCCATTAAATCGCCCATTGTCACCTTTTCGAATTTCGATAATTGAAAGCTGCTGACCCGTTCTCTCTTCGATGCTTTTCCAATAACCCTCGATAGCGGCAGCGAAAGTCGTTGTACTTGCGAAAGCAATACAAAGCCCCATGAAGACATGCTTATACATATTAACCCCGTTAAAAAGTAACCTATTTATATTTATAGATTTAATGATTAAAAAAATAGCATATTTAAAGAGAGCTTACACTGTACGCCCCAGTACTTGACTATATAAATTTTCTAACAATCAAATACGTACAGTGTAATTTTAAAATTATAATTTAAGGGTTAGCACTATCTGTTCGAATCCAAACCTGAGTACGTCCAAGTGCTGAAATCCCCATATATCCACGCATACGCATACGCTTACCATCCACACTTAGCTGCGCTTTACCCTTATAAATATTGCCTGTTTTTGGTTCAAGTATTCGACCATCAATATATTGATGTGGATTTTGTGGGTCTTGTTTCAATCCCCAAGCGATTTGCAAACCCAATATGGGTTTATTTTTAAAAGGCTCAGGACATTTAACACAGTTCGTTAAAATGGTGCCACCACCAGGGACCGGATAGCGATAGGCAATTGTGCCCGTGTAAGTTCCATCCGTTTTCTTTTTGACTTCAATAATCGAAAGTAGCTCACCACTACGGTCATCAATACTTTTCCAGAAACCTTCTGGCGTTGCAGCATGACCTATTGCGGTAAATAACATCAAAGAGATCCCCATGATTCCATTCATGAGTAATTTTTTTTGCATACATTGCTCCATTATGCGGCACAGATCCATCTGTTCTATATTTTTATGCCAATGCTTAGATTCAGTCAACCAAATATAAAGATATTTAACGGCTTAAATCCAAGAGAAACAGTAATTAATTCACACATTTATAGACAAACAACCATAGGTTTACATTCTACTATTTAATGCAAACTGCAATGTGCCAACACTTATTTCGCAATATAATCTTTGCATCACTTCTGCTGTCAGCAATGTATAATCTTGTTTTTACAAATTGCAAGTTGAGTATCAATGGAGTTACAGATTCTACAAAAACAGTTAGATGAAAGTAGCCATTGCCCTTTATGTCAAGCATCTATGTTTTGGATAGAGGCAGAACAATACACCCAAGAATTCCAATTTCATGAGTGTAGTCATTGCCAACATCGGGTTTTTAGCAGCGATAGTAAATTAAATTGTCACTGTGCCCAGTGCACAGCTCAGCGTAAAAAACAAACGCAACAGACCCTGCTACAAGAAAAGCGTAAATACAAAATAAAAGATGACGTTATTTATGGCCTCAATCAGCTTAGTTTTTTACAAAAGTTGTTCTTGTTAAGCTTATTGGATAATTATGCCCGTGAAGATGTTCAGCATGATGAACTCATCTATTGGAAGAAGATTAAATATCAGCACTTTACGCCTAATTACTTATTTCAACATCAAATCGTTCAAGAGTTACTCAAACTCGGTGTTTTAAGACCCCAAGATTCAGATATAGAAACAGAACACTTTTACTTAAATCTTCGTTTAGATGGTTATTCAGACCCAAGCCTGTTTAGTGTGGCACAACAATTACGCTATTGGTTTTATGAAAATCTGAGCTCAGGCATCCCCTTTAAAAGCACGGATGAGGTGAAAGATGCACTCTATACGGTGCTATATCAGGAGATCATTCAGTTCATGCAGTTCTATTGCCGAACTTGGGGAATTCAGATCGCAGGCAATCGTCCTTTCCAAAGCTTCTGTTTTCGTTTGATGGAAGGACTCGCCGTGGGTCAGATTTATTATCTGATTCAAACTGCACTGGAATATCTTCATAAGCAAAAAGTGTTACAAGCTCGGAATGATAAATTTATTAACACCAATTTATTAAAAAAAACCTTAGAGCAGTATCGAGAACGTGCTTTAACCGAGCACTGGGAAACCTCAACCTTACCAAGACCACATAACATTCCATTGAGTAAAATGAGTGAAATTTTATTATTTAAATTCTTGGGTTATGATGAAAATGTCTTTTTTCAACCGGTTTGGAAGTCTTGGCGAAAAATAGAACCTCGTTTAAATTTCTATTCGGTAAAGCGTTGCATGTATTGTGGTTCAAATGATCTTATTGTGGATTACGATGCTGAAGAGTATGTATCTCTCATCTGTCGTCAGTGTAAACATCAAGATCATTATTTTACACGTTAAAAAATCAGGATTTACTATGTCACAAAAACAACAACTCATTGATCAAGTCATTCAAGCTTGGCACGCTTTACAGCAACAATCTCCATTGGTTCAATGTATTACCAATAGCGTAGCCAACAATTATGTGGCAAATGTGCTGTTGGCTGCGGGTGCATCACCAGCCATGATTGACAATCCTTTTGAGGCAGAAAGTTTTACCCAAATCAGTTCAGCGTTAAATATTAATGTCGGCACACCCACCACAGAACAAACCCAAGCAATGCTGATTTCAGCTAAAACTGCTCAGCAACACCAAGTCCCTTGGGTGCTTGATCCTGTCGGTTATGGCGAGATTTTAAAATGGCGCAGTGAAACGGTGGATCAACTTCTCCAGTTTCAACCGACTATTATTCGCGGTAATGCCTCAGAAATGAGTGCACTCGCAGGTAATTTAACCCAATCAAAAGGTGTAGACAGCACGCTCAATAGTCAAGATGTGTATGCTCAAGCACAAAGTTTACTCCAACATACTGAATGTATCGCGATCTCAGGTGAATCTGACTATATTATTTCTAAGGAACTCGACATGGTGATTCAGGTGAATGGTGGTTGCCATTTACAGCCGAAGATTACCGCAACTGGCTGTGCTTTAGGTGCATTAACGGCAGCTTACAGTGCTGTAAGTTCGCCAACTATTGCAGCACTTGCTTCACATATTCATTTCTCCATTGCTGGCAGGCTAGCCTATGATCAAGCCCAAAACGTAGGGAGTTTTAATGTGATGTTTTTGGATTATGTCCACATGTTAGATGAGAACTTAATACGCCAATACCATAGTATCCAATGTCTTGAATCCGTGTAATTCGCGTAGACATTTACAGATTGATATCACTTGAATAGAGAAATTTTATCTATGATGATTCATTTGATTATTCAACATTAATATTTTTGAATTATGAAACCATTTCTCACTCGAGTTGAACTTCTCAATACCATTCCAGATGACTTTCCGTTTTTACATCTTTATCCAATAGAATTTAAGAAAAATATCACGGTCATCACGGGTGAAAATGGAAGTGGAAAATCAACGATTTTGGAGGCGTTAGCGCTAAAATTTGGTTGTGCAGCAGAAGGTGGAAGTATCAATTTTAATTATAAAACTGAAGATACACATTTTGATTATAGCCCCCACCTGCGTATCCATAAATCTGCACGCAGGATCAAAGATATCTTTTTCTATCGATCGGAAACGTACTATAACTTTCTCACGGAAATGCGCCAACTCGATGCAGCAGCCAGTTTTAGCCCACCTATACGAAATGCTTATGGTGGTAAAGATTTACATATGATGTCCCATGGCGAAGCAATGAAAGCGCTGATTGATCATCGTTTTCGAGCAGAGGGTTTATATATCTTAGATGAACCCGAAGCCGCCCTTTCGATTAGTAATCAAATCAATTTTATTGAAAAAGTGATCCAACTGAGTCAAGCAGGTACGCAATTTATCATTGCAACGCATTCACCAATCATCATGCTAATGCCAAATATTCAACTGCTGCAACTCACTGAGAATAGCTTTAGAGAGGTCAATTTCAGTGATACGCATATTGCTTATATGTATAAAGAAATTCTGAACTCAAACGGCGAGTTTATTAAGCAGATCATTGATATTGATTAATTTTATATTTAAAAAATCATTCTTCAAGGCTTATTGCTACTACAAGTGGAAGCGATCATCGCTGTTGCATAATGAAGCCTAGAATCTTCAAAACTAAGCTGTTGACTTGAAATAATGTTCTCTTGGCATATCAATGACTTCAACGCAAAGCTGAATCGGATATCCAATCTCAGCTTTCATATAGCTTTTTTGTTCAAGAATCGCCAACAGCGTATCACCTAAAGTTTTCTTCTGTTGTTCAGTTCGACCACTTAACAAATAAAGCTTTAAATGGATGTAGGCTTCTTGAGTTTCACCCAAACCAATCAAGAAAACCTCGTCTTTGAAAATTCGAGACTTGATATCATTTGCACTAAATAATGCTGTCTCAGACAAAGCTGTATTGACTTGTTTAAGTAATTTTTGCTGATCTAAACTTGTTAAATTTGCTGAATAATTTGCAATGATATGTGGCATTCTTCGATCCTACTCTACAAACAACAACGCCAAACGTACTTGATCATACGCCATTCTAGGACTCGTTGCTTCCACAATTGGGCGTAGTTTGATAGAACCATCATCGGTAAAATGCTCTGGATTCTTTCTTTTATGCAAACGTTTATAAATCTTACGTACTTCTTCAATCACCTCTTCCCCTGGGCTCGCCACAGAAATATCTAAGCTCTGCTCTTTATGTAATCGCGCCAAATGATTGATAATCGTGGCAGGTGTTAAACCACGTTCATGTGCAATATCTTCAATCTCATAGCCTTCTTCAAATAAAGCACGTGTTTCATCTAAAGTGGCTGCGGCATAACTCTGTTTACTGCCTTTTGAAAGTTTCTTTTCATTGCGATTGATTTCGGTCGCGTTTAATGTACCGCCGCAATGCCGAATAAATGCACTGTGCTGAGTAGTCAGATCCTCATTTGCAAAGTTTGTTTCTGCTTCATCAGACAATTCCTGAAAACGGCGGTCTGCTTTGATTGCTAAGCTATCCAGTGCTAAAGCCTGCTCATTAAAACCCAGTAACCGAAGACCCGTGAGCGATTTTAGGCGAGATAATGCAACATAGCCCTGACCTTTTTCAAAGGTATTGGTGAGGTTAATTTCTGCCGCTTCTAGGGTCATCCCCTGACTTTTATGAATGGTAATCGCCCAAGCTAAACGCAAAGGGATTTGCTGAAAACTGGCAATGGCTTTACCCGCTTCATTTTCAATCGACCAAGTTTCAGGTTCAACCAACAAAGTCGTGCCATCGGTGAGTTTAACTTTAGGCAACAAGCCTTGTTTATCGTCATCTTCAAAACCAATCACCTCACCTAAACTGCCATTGATATATCCCATATCAAAGTTGTTTTTTACAAACATGACTTTGGCGTGTTTTTTCAAGGTGAGTTCTTCAGGCGCACGTATAGAAGATTTTAAGGTTTCAATCAGTTTTTCATTACCATCAATAACTGCATTGAATTGGTGACTTTCGTTCTCAATACCATTTAAATGTTGATAGTTGATATTATCGACATCCATATTGTGCGTATATAAACGAGTAAAGGTGTCACCAATATCCTGCTGGCGTGATTGTTGTAAAGCCGTAATATGATCTGGCTGAATATTTTGTGCGCGAATGGCATTCAAAATCTGATTCAGAATTTCATCGTCCTGACGATGTTGTTCGGTTAAATAGCATACTCGAAACTTTGCCTCTACCCACGCATCAGACATAAAGCAAAATTTATCTCGATTTGCTTCACCATTACGTCCGACAGGAGGCAACTGAAAGAAGTCACCCGCAACAATCACTTGTATGCCACCAAAGGCTTCATCACTTTCTTTAAAGTATTTTAGAACCTGATTGACTAAATTAAGTTGTTTGGCATGCAACATTGAAATTTCATCAATAATCAGCACTTGGGCATTTTCTAAATGTTCTTTTAGATATTTTCGTTCTTTCATTCGTTTGAGGTCATCATCACTCAAACGATCTTTAATACCAATTCCAGCCCAAGTATGAATGGTCATACCGTTCATATGTGTTGCAGCAATACCTGTTGAAGCAGTGATTGCAACAGGGACTTTACGTGCTTTCAAATAATGAATGTATTGATTCAATGTATAGGTTTTACCTGCACCCGCCGAACCAGTTAAAAATACATTTTCACCTGCTTTTAAAAGTTTCAGTGCAGTCTCTTGTTTCATAATTACCTACCTTCTCGCAGCCCATAGCTTAACGAGTTTCAATAAAAAGTGAAACGGCGAAGCCAAATTTTATAGAAAACATCACTCAATCCATGCAGATAAATCGGGAATATTACTTGGTAGGTCTTTGGTAGGTAGCAAAAATTTAATGCAATCACAATACTGGGTTCATGGTGCAACGCACCATCTATAACAAACAATGGACTTATGGAAGAAGGATTCACTCCATGGCTTTTAAAAATATTGCAGATCAAACAAACGGTTTTTATATTCCTTGCGTATCGCTCTTTGGACCAGGCTGCGCCAAAGAAATTGGAAGCAAAGCTCAAGACTTAGGTGCAAAAAAAGCGTTAATTGTGACCGATGAAGGTTTATTCAAATTTGGTGTCGCAGATACTATTGCACAGTATCTCACCGAGGCTGGTATAGAAAGCCACATTTTTGCTGGCGCAGAACCGAACCCAACGGACATCAATGTTCATAATGGCGTAGCAGCGTATGTAAACAATCAATGTGATTTCATTGTGTCATTGGGTGGTGGTTCATCGCATGACTGTGCAAAAGGGGTTGGTTTGGTCACCGCAGGTGGCGGACATATCCGCGACTACGAAGGTATCGACAAAAGCAAGGTGCCCATGACTCCTTTAATTGCAATCAATACAACTGCTGGAACAGCCTCAGAAATGACTCGGTTCTGCATCATCACCAACACAGACACCCATGTGAAGATGGCGATTGTCGACTGGCGTTGTACACCGCTGATTGCCATTGATGACCCTAAACTTATGGTGGCAAAACCTGCGGGTTTAACGGCAGCAACGGGAATGGATGCTTTGACCCATGCAATTGAAGCCTACGTATCCACAGCAGCCAATCCGATTACCGACGCCTGCGCTGAGAAAGCCATCAGTATGATTAGCCAATGGCTACAACCTGCCGTTGCAAACGGCGAAAATATTGAAGCGCGTGATGCAATGAGCTATGCCCAATATCTTGCAGGCATGGCATTCAACAACGCATCCTTAGGCTATGTACACGCTATGGCACACCAGTTAGGTGGTTTCTATAACCTACCGCATGGCGTCTGTAATGCAATTTTATTACCACATGTAAGCCAATTTAATCTGATTGCCTGCCAAGATCGTTATGCCAAGATTGCAGAATTAATGGGTGTTAATATTCAAGGTTTAACCGTTGCTGAAGCAGCATACGCCGCAATTGATGCCATTCAGGAGCTTTCAAGTTCTATTGGTATCCCCTCTGGTTTAACTGAACTTGGCGTTAAACCTGAAGATCTACCGATCATGGCTGAAAATGCCCAAAAAGATGCCTGCATGTTAACGAATCCGCGTAAAGCGACCCATACTCAAGTCGTGGAAATCTTTAAAGCAGCGCTATAACCCCAACCAAACTCGAGTCACAAAACCACGTTATGGTAAGTCAAACCTCTCCGACCATTGACTTACTTTTTGGGGGAATGTACTTCCTAGCATCCCCCTTTTTTTACACACTTAGCTTCAACAAAACAAAATCGATTGACAATTCGCCGATTTCATTAAAGGATACTCAGCATGTCTTAATATAAAGTCTCAATAAAAATGAACACAAACCAGCTTTCTTCAAACCCATATACTCCTGATCTTTTGGGAGATGACTATGAACAACAAGTCCTAAATTATCCTGATGATTATGAAGGCAAAGTCGTCGCCACACTGATCCGTAAAAAATCAAAACAACCAACCACCAAAGCAGTGCTCTACATTCACGGATTCTTAGATTATTTCTTTCAGACGGAAATGGCGGCACAGTTTAATGCACAGGGTTATGATTTTTATGCATTAGATTTAAGAAAATACGGGCGTTCTAAATTAGCGCATCAAATCTTTTATAATGTATTAGACCTACATGAATATGATGCTGAGATTAGCCAAGCCTTAGATATTATTTCCCAAGAAAAACATGACAAAGTTTTACTCGCTGGACATTCAACAGGTGGCTTAACCGCGACACTTTATGCTGCACACCACCCCAACCATCCTTTGATTAAAGGTCTATGGGCAAATAGCCCTTTTTATGATTTTAATTTAAGTCTGGTAGAAAGAAGATTTGGTATCCCGATGCTCAGTCGTATCGGAAAAAAACTACCCAAAGTAAAATTTCCAAGCCAACTCAATCGTTGGTATACCACAAGTTTACATAAAGATCTCAAAGGTGAATGGGATTTCAATTTAGACTGGAAACCGACCAGCGCACCAACAGTACAACTCAGTTTTGTACATGCAATTCATACGGCACAAAAAGAGATTCATCGTGGCGTAAAACTAAATATTCCAGCATTAATTATGCACTCGCATCAAACCAAGAACCCGAAAAAATGGGGCGTAGATGCAACTCAAAGTGATGTCATTTTAGATGTTAAACACATTAAAAAATACGCGAAGAAAATGAAAGGAGATATCTCTATTGTCTCAATTCACAATGGCTTACATGATTTAGTCCTTTCCGCTCTACCCGTGCGTAAACAAGTTTATCAAGAACTCTTTCAATGGCTAGAGCAGAAAATCAACTAACTTCTTTTTAGTTGTTCATCATATTTAGCAAGTAATTGGTGCGCTGGATGTTCAATGGGTAATAACTCCATTAAACGTTCTACCGCATCAATTGCTTCTGGGAAATGCGCCAAATGTTTAAGCAACAGATCTGTTTCTTGCGTCTTAAAAATCGCATCACTCAACCGAGATTCGAGACAATCTCGCCAAGCAGATAAAAATGGACTTTCTGTTTTCGCTAGAAACACCCCACTATACAATTGTAACGCTGAACTGAGATATCCAGCATCTAAGGCTTGTTCCACTTGCAAAAAGTCAGCCTCAATATGAACCAGCAAACGATATGGCCGTGAGCCTAACAAACCACCTAAAACATCTCTTAGTTGCGACATTTCTGCCTTCAACGTTCCCATACTCACCTTACGTTCGCCATAAAGCGCCTGATATAAATGTTCAAGCGTTAGCCCATGAGGACATAGGGCCAAAATCGCCAAGATTTCAATTTGGCGAGGCGTTAATAACAGACTTTTACCATTGAATTTGACTTGTGGTGTTGCAAATGCACGAATATATAAATGCTGGCGTTGTTGCTCAAGTAAAGCGGACTGGATAATGGATGCACAGCGTTCAGCCGCTAAAATCCCAAAAGTATTATGATTCTTCCATGTGGTAGATAAATCAACCACACCTAGTGTTTGTTTTGAATATGGGTCAATAATTGGTGCGGCATAACATACCCAATCATGCACCGATTCCATATAGTGCTCATTGGAAAAAACACAGCTCGATTGCTGTGTTTTGAGTGACAGTGCTAAAGCATTAGTGCCAACTAATTCTTCACGCCATTGTCCACCTTTCACAAAATGAACCTGTTCAGCAGCACTTTGCATTTGAGGGCTGGGTGCTGTCCAAATAATAGTACTACCGATATCTCCCACAGCGATCACCATAGAGGATTGTTCTGCAATATGACGCAAATCATCAGCACATCGTTTTAATGCTAAGTCTAAAGTATTCTGTGAAGTAGATTTTTTTTCGAGTAATGGTGCTGCCATACGTTCTTTAGGAATATCCGCCGATATAGAGCGTTCCCATGAACTGGCTATACTTTGACCGAGTTTGGCTGCGTTTTGAGGAGAGAGACTATTTTGCGCGCGCAGTTGATCAGTCAATGCCCTTTGCTGCACTAAATCCTTTTTTGTGAACATTTGTAAGTTCCTTATATATCCACATTGGTATTCCAACCTTTCTCCAACCTTCTTATTTATATACTAAATACACAGAGTACGAAAGTACCTACTGACAGGGTTCTTGTTAGTCTTTAGTCCTAAAATGCAAAGGAATACATATATGCGTTATATCGATCCGAACCAATCTGGTTCAAAAATTCAATTCAAATCTCAATATGAAAATTTTATTGGTGGTCAATGGATTGCGCCTGTAAAAGGTCAATATTTTGACAATATTTCTCCTGTTAATGGTCAAGCTTTTACCCGCATACCTCGCTCATCGGCAGAGGATATTGAATTGGCTTTAGATGCAGCTCATAAAGCCAAAGTAGAATGGAACAAATCATCTCCAACCACACGCTCTAACCTACTTCTTAAAATAGCAGATCGTTTAGAAGCTCACTTAGAAATGCTTGCTGTTGCAGAAACTTGGGACAATGGCAAACCTGTTCGCGAAACACTTGCTGCCGACATTCCATTAGCCATAGACCATTTCCGCTATTTCGCTGGCTGTATTCGTGCTCAAGAAGGCGGCATTTCGGAAATCGATGAAGATACTATTGCCTATCATTTCCATGAACCACTCGGTGTTGTTGGACAAATTATTCCTTGGAACTTCCCAATCTTAATGGCAGCTTGGAAACTTGCGCCTGCTTTAGCTGCAGGTAACTGCGTGGTGCTCAAGCCTGCTGAACAAACGCCAGTGGGTATTTTGTTGGTGGCTGAGCTTATTCAAGACATTTTACCTGCAGGTGTGCTCAATATCGTCAATGGTTATGGTGCTGAAGTTGGTCGTCCACTGGCAACCAGTCCTCGTATCGCTAAAATTGCATTTACAGGGTCGACCCAAGTCGGCCAATTGGTGATGCAATATGCAACTGAAAATATCATCCCAGTAACTTTAGAGCTTGGAGGTAAATCACCTAACCTATTCTTTGAAGACGTAATGGATAAAGACGATGACTTTTTAGAAAAAACATTAGAAGGCTTTGCTATGTTTGCCTTAAACCAAGGTGAAGTCTGTACATGTCCATCTCGTGCACTGGTACAAGAAAGTATCGCAGATCAGTTCCTCGAAAAAGCCATTGAGCGAGTCAAACGTATTAAAACAGGTCATCCGCTTGATACCGAAACCATGATTGGCGCTCAAGCCTCACAGGAACAGCAAGAAAAAATTCTTCGCTGTATCGATACTGGGCGACAAGAAGGTGCCGAGATTTTAGTGGGTGGCGGTGATCGGAAAGAAGTGGGCAACGGTTTTTATATTGAACCGACCATATTTAAAGGTCATAACAGTATGCAGATTTTCCAAGAAGAAATTTTTGGCCCTGTTCTCTCGGTTACCACCTTTAAAGATTTCGATGATGCAATCAAAATTGCGAATGACACCATGTATGGTTTAGGTGCTGGTGTATGGTCGCGCTCCGCACACACCTCTTATCGTGCTGGACGTGCGATAGAGTCAGGCCGTGTTTGGACCAATTGTTATCATATTTATCCTGCACATGCCGCTTTCGGTGGATATAAAAAGTCAGGTATAGGCCGAGAAAATCATCGCATGATGCTAGATCATTATCAACAAACCAAAAATCTATTGGTGAGTTATTCAACTAAGCCAATGGGCTTCTTCTAACATGTTGCACTTAAATGGAACATATCAGATTAGGATGATGATCCATTCTGATTTCTCTTAGACAAACAGCAAGCAGTGTAATCTGCTTGCTTTTCCATTTTTATGGCTATTTCATTTTTAAACCTGTAATACCTGAGTATTTTTACCATTTGGAATAAAAATAAGGCAGAAAATTAAAACCAAACACATTTCGGCATTGCTTTTGCATTGATTCATTCAAACCAACTCATTGGAGTTTTGCATGAGTCATTCAGAATCCACCGCTATCACGCCCCCATCCTCTGATGTTGCATCCACCGAATATTTTGCTCAAAGGCAACTCAAACAAGGTTCTGTTGGCTGGTTACTTTTGATCGGACTGGGCGTTGCGTATGTAATCTCAGGAGACTTCGCTGGCTGGAATTATGGAATTGCCCAAGGTGGATGGGGCGGTATGTTTGTCGCTACGATATTGGTCGCGATTATGTACCTCAGCTTATGTCTGTCTATGTCAGAAATGGCGACTATGCTTCCTACGGCAGGAGGCGGATATAGTTTTGCGCGTGTCGCTTTTGGTTCTTTGGGTGGTTATTTAACGGGCACGGCGATTCTAATCGAATACGCAATCGCACCAGCAGCCATTGCTGTTTTTATTGGTAGTTATTGTGAATCCTTATTTGGCATGAATGGATGGCAAGTTTATCTCGTCTGTTATTTGTTTTTTATGGCGATTCATTTAAAAGGTGCAGGTGAAGCACTCAAACTCATGTTTGCGATTACTCTGATTGCGGTCATGGCGCTATTGGTTTTTATCATTGCGATGCTGCCCCATTTTCAATTGCAAAATTTATTTGATATCGCAGCAGGTACTCAAACAGGTGCAAGCTTATTTCTTCCACAAGGTTATATGGGGATTTGGGCTGCCGTTCCTTTTGCGATTTGGTTTTTTCTCGCTGTTGAAGGTGTGCCACTTGCAGCAGAGGAAGCTAAAAATCCTGCAAAGTCACTACCTCGTGGCTTGATTGGGTCAATGTTGATTTTGACTTGTTTCGCATTGCTGGTACTTTTTTTAAGTGCGGGTGCCGTGGGTGCAAGCTCCATGCAAAATGCAGCGGCACCATTGGTAGAAGGTTTGGCAATTATCTATGGACAAAATAGCTGGATTACCAGTTTTGTCAATTTCGTCGGCTTGGCAGGTTTGATTGCCAGTTTCTTTTCAATTATCTATGCCTATTCACGTCAAATGTTTGCGCTGTCTCGTGCAGGCTATTTACCAAGGATCTTATCACTCACCAATACAAATAAAGCTCCATATTTGGCAATCATTGTGCCGGGCGTTATCGGTTTTCTACTCTCACTTAGCAAAGAGGGCGACATGTTGATTCTGATTGCTGTGTTTGGCGCAACCATTTCGTATGTATTGATGATGGCAGCACATATCAAATTGCGCCGAAGCAAAGCAAATTTGCAACGCCCGTATAAAACCCCCGGTGGTATTCTAACCTCAAGTATTGCATTGGTTTTTGCATTGCTTGCGGTACTGGCAGGCTTTTTAGTCAATCCTAAAGTTTGGCTGATTGCGGCTGCTATTTATGCCTTATTTATTGCATACTTCATGCTATATAGCCGACATCACTTGGTCTCAGGAACACCTGAAGAAGAGTTTGCCAAGGTGCAAAGCTCACAACAAGAATTAAAATAATTGGGGATATATGATGCGTTATAAAAATATCATCGCCAATCAACAATACGTTTTTGCAGATCTCAAAAATGTCATGGCCAAAGCGACACCATTGAGATCAGGTGATGAGCTTGCAGGTGTCGCTGCTCACGATGCCACTGAGCGTGTGGCTGCTCAAATGACTTTGGCAGACATTCCCCTCAAAAACTTTTTAAATGAAGTCTTGGTCGACTATGATCTAGATGAAATCACCCGACTAATCATTGATGAGCATGACAAAAATGCCTTTGCGCCTATTGCTCATTTTACCGTAGGTGATTTGCGTAACTGGTTATTGAGTGATGATGCCAACACGGAAAAACTACGTTTTGTCGCCAAAGGTCTAACCCCAGAAATGGTTGCCGCGGTGAGTAAAATTATGCGGAATCAAGATCTGATTTTAGTCGCTAGCAAATGTGAGGTGGTGACTCAGTTTCGCAATACCATTGGTTTGAAAGGACATCTCTCAACGCGCTTGCAACCCAATCATCCTACAGATGATATTTTAGGAATATCTGCCAGTATTTTAGATGGACTGATGTATGCAAATGGTGATGCCGTAATTGGGATTAACCCTGCAACCGACAATTTGCACAATTTGGCTGAGCTGTTAAAGCTGCTCGATCACGTCATTCAAGAATATCAAATTCCGACTCAGTCTTGCGTGCTTACGCATATCAGTTCTGCCATCCAACTCGCGGAACAGAATATTCCGATTGATCTCATGTTTCAATCGATTGCTGGAACACAAGCGGCAAATACAGGATTTGGTATTTCTTTGGCGCTGTTACAAGAAGGTTATGAGGCCACACTCGCCTTAAAGCGAGGCACAGTAGGTCAAAATGTTATGTATTTTGAAACTGGGCAAGGCAGTGCCTTATCCAGTAATGCTCATCATGGTGTTGACCAGCAAACACTTGAAACACGAGCTTATGCCGTTGCACGAAAATTTAACCCTTTACTGGTCAATACCGTGGTTGGTTTTATTGGACCTGAATATTTATACGATGGAAAACAAATCATTCGGGCAGGTTTAGAAGACCATTTTTGTGGCAAGTTGCTTGGCTTACCGATGGGATGCGATATTTGTTATACCAATCATGCTGATGCCGATCAAAATGATATGGATAATTTACTCACCCTATTTGGAACAGCCGGTATCAATTTTATTATGGGGATTCCAGGATCAGATGACATCATGCTGAATTATCAAACCACTTCTTTTCATGATGCTCTGTATTTAAGGCAACTGTTGGGTTTGAAACCTGCACCTGAGTTTTCTATCTGGCTAGAACAACAAGGCATTTTACGGCAACAACAGCATCACATTCAGTGGGCAGAACATATGCCTGAACAATTTGCCAAACTACTCATGCACTAGGAGCTTTGGATGAAACTGAACAAAGATCAAACTTTTCCAGCTCAACCCCATCTTGATATATGGCAAAAGCTCAAGCAATTTACTGATGCGAGAATCGCACTTGGGCGAACAGGTTGTAGCGTTCCAACCAAGGCACTGCTTGAATTTCAACTCTCTCATGCGCAAGCCAAAGATGCCGTTTATCAATCACTCAATATTGATCATATTTCAGATCAATTAAAACAGCTTGGTTTTGAAAGCACACATGTTGAAAGCTGTGCAAACAACAAAGAAATATTCCTTAAACGACCTGACTTAGGTCGTCAACTCAGTGAAACGTCTCGTCAGAAATTAAAAAACATTCAACTCAACTCAAGCTTTGATGTTTGTATCGTCATTGGTGATGGTTTGTCTGCACGTGCAATTGAAGAAAATGCCATTCCTTTTGTTCATCAATTACACACCTATATGAAACAAGCGAATTGGACACTTGCCCCCATTTCAATTGCAACAGGCAGTCGTGTTGCGCTAGGCGATGAAGTAGCACAAATTTTTAACGCATCGATGCTTATTATGCTGATTGGCGAGCGCCCTGGCCTAAGCTCCCCCGACAGCATGGGCATTTATTACACTTGGCAAGCCCATGTCGGCAGCATCGATTCGGAACGCAATTGTATTTCTAATGTGCGTACAGCAGGCTTAAGTATTGAGATCGCTGCACAACGCTTGTTCGCGCTGATGAAAATGTCAAAGCAGATACAACGCTCTGGTGTTACGTTAAAAGATGAACATCAAATTCCAGTTGTAGAACAGCATCAAAAAAAGCAACTCTTTTTCCGTGACTCAAGCAATGATTAGCGCAGCATCGATATTCAAAAATGCGATAGATACTTTATTTCTCACACACTTTTCTTTGAGTATAGAATGTTTATACTTGCATTGATGTTAATCATGACTAGATAAAATTCGATGATAAATACTGAATCCTTACCTAAAACTATTTATGCCATCCAACATCTTGCCTTTGAAGATTTAGGCTCATTGGAAGATACCTTTTACCAACTTGGTTTCCGAGTTCGCTATTTTGAGGCGGGTGTAGATGATCTTAGCCCCGCACTAAATTATGAAGGACTCACTATCGTTTTAGGTGGTCCTATTGGTGTGTACGAAACCGAAGACTATCCATTTCTAGTCGATGAAATTGCAGGACTTAAACAACGTTTGGCTGCAAATAAACCCACGATTGGTATTTGCCTTGGTGCTCAATTGATTGCTCATGCGCTAGGTGCCAAAGTTTATGCAGGGCATCAAAAAGAAATTGGTTGGGGTCTACTCGAAATAAAAGCTGCTGAGCCTAATATTTTATTGCCGTTGAAAGACACTCACGTCCTACATTGGCATGGTGATACTTTTGATTTGCCTGAGAACGCCATCTTACTCGCAAGTTCTGCAATTTATCCGAATCAGGCTTTTTCGATTGGGAATAATATCTTAGCCTTACAATTTCACTTAGAAATTGCAGAGCAGAGTTTTGAAAAATGGCTCATTGGTCATACCTGTGAAATACGTCACGCTGGCCTCTCCATTCCTCAACTCCGTCAAGATAACTTATGCTATGCAGCACAATCAGAACAACAATCTCATAAAATTATGCAAAATTTCATAGAGAATATTCGTCTTTAAAGATGCAATGTGATCAAAAAATCACAGGTTTAAGTCATGTAGGCTTAACCTGTGAATAATCAAACGATTAAGTGAGTAAGCAAAATTAGCCCCTTTGAGAAAAACCTGAAAAACATTAAATCTTCAATGTAGGCCTTACAAAAGGTAAACATTAAACTCATCAACAATTTACAAGATAATTTGCAAAAAGTCTCAAATAAACAATAGAATATAAATATTATATGTTTTTACATTTTGTTTTTTGAAGGTGGGTGCCGTTATGCTAAAGTTTATAAAGAGTTTCCATACGATTAATACGTACTTAATTTCTGCAACGTTTTTACTCGTATTTATTGTTATCTACTTCTATATCAATCCATGAAAAAGCACAGAAAAGATCCGTAAAAAGCCCAATCGTTTAATTGGGCTTTTTTATGAATGCTTAGTCAACAACTTGAGTATTAAAAAATAAAAGAAAACCCACTCGGCTTTTACTTTTTCTCAACTTTAAAGCTGTCTTTCAAGTCAAGAATACGGTTAAACACTGGTTTTTCGATATGATGATCATATTGATCAGCAACAAAATAACCCTCACGTTCAAATTGGAATCGTTCTTCAGATTTCGCATTTGCTAAAGCAGGTTCTACTACCGCTTGTACGATTTGCAGTGAGTTTGTATTAAGATTTGCCAAGAAATCATCGCCTGTTTCAGGATCCGATTCTGTGAATAAGCGATCATAAATACGCACTTCCGCTGGAACGCCTTTACTCGCTGATACCCAATGCACTACCCCTTTGACTTTGCGCCCTTCAGGATTTTTACCTAAGGTATTTGGATCAATTGAACATTTCAGTTCGATCACCTCACCATTAGCATCTTTAATCACTTCATCACATTTAATCACATAGGCATGACGTAAACGCACTTCACCTTCAGGAATTAAACGCTTGAAGCCTTTCGGCGGCACTTCTTCAAAATCTTTACGATCAATATAAATTTCACGTGTTAGAGGAATGATACGTTCACCCATATCGACATTTGGATGACGTGCATGGGTTAAGTCCAATTCTTCAGGCAAATTGGTCAATGTCACTTTTAATGGATTCAATACCGCCATACCGCGCGCAGCGGTATTTTCCAAAGATTGGCGAATACAGAATTCAAGCATTGCAACATCAACGATACCATCGGTTTTTGACACGCCTACTCGTTTACAGAAATCGCGTAAACCCTCAGCGGTAAAACCACGACGACGCATACCGACTACGGTTGGCATACGTGGATCATCCCAACCATTGACATGACCACCTTCAACGAGCTTACGCAGCTTACGTTTAGAGGTGATGGTGTAATCAATATTTAAACGTGATGATTCATACTGACGTGGTACGGCTTGAGAATGAACCTTTGCAACGATCCAATCATAAAATGGACGGTGATCTTGAAACTCTAATGTACAAAGTGAATGGGTAATGCCTTCAATCGCATCAGACAATGGATGCGCATAGTCATACATTGGATACATTTTCCATTTATCACCCGTTTGGTGATGCTCTGAATGCAACACACGATAAAGAATCGGATCACGCATGTGCACATTTGGGCTTGCCATATCAATTTTGGCGCGTAAAACCGCAGCACCCTCTTGAAGCTCACCATTACGCATTTGCTCAAACCGTGCTAAGTTTTCTGCAATACTGGCATCACGATACGGCGAGTTTTTCCCGGGCTCTACGAAGTTACCGCGATTTAACTTAATTTCTTCAGGTGTTTGCAAATCAACATACGCATCGCCCTGTTCAATCAATTGCACAGCCCATGCATAGAGCTGGTCAAAATAACTCGAAGCATAGCGTGGCTCGCCATTCCAGTTAAAGCCGAGCCATTTCACATCATTGGCAATACCATCTACATATTCTTGTTCTTCAGCATCTGGATTGGTATCGTCAAAACGCAAATTACATAAACCGTTAAACTCTTCGGCGATGCCAAAGTTTAAACAAATTGCTTTTACATGACCAATATGCAAATAACCATTTGGCTCAGGTGGAAAACGAGTAACAACTTTTTGGGTACGTCCATCGCTTAAATCATCAGTAATTACTTGGCGTACAAAATCTAAGCCGGCCTGTTGTTCTTGCTGCGCTGCATCGACAGAGGCATGAGTATTCGGTGTCGGGGTCTTTGGCAGTTCTGAAACAACATCATTTGGCTTCATAGTGTGTAAATCACTTCTTACAGTTAAAAAATAGGGAATAAAAACGCAATCTTTACTTTTTCTCAAAGATTTTAACGTTTTTTACTTGCCTTGTAGTTTACAGTTTGCTTATGCTTCTCTCAACCAAAAACCCATGGTCAATTTGCCCATGTTTAGGAGATTAATGTAATGAGTTTTCCTCAAGTCGAATTAAACACCAATAAAGGCCGTATTGTTCTTGAGCTTAATGCTGAAAAAGCACCAAAAACGGTTGCAAATTTCTTAGAATATGTACGTGACGGTTTCTATGATGGCGTAATTTTCCACCGTGTGATTGAAGGTTTTATGATCCAAGGCGGCGGCATGGACGAAAACTTTAAAGAAAAAGCAACACGTGATTCAATCGAAAACGAAGCTGACAACGGCTTAAGCAACGATGAAGGTACTGTTGCAATGGCACGTACTCAAGCACCTCACTCTGCTTCTGCTCAATTCTTCATTAACGTTAAAAATAACTCTTTCTTAAACCACACAGGCAAAACAGCTCAAGGTTGGGGTTATGCTGTATTTGGTAAAGTTGTTGAAGGTATGGAGGTTGTAGATGCAATTAAAGGCGTACGTACAGGCAACCGTGGTTATCATGCAGATGTTCCGTTAGAGAATGTTGTCATCGAATCTGCTAAAATTATCTCTGAATAATAATCCCTCCTGAGTAGCATTGCTACGCAAGTCCCTTTATAAAGGGAGGAAAGTCCCTCTTTTTAAAGAGGGACTTAGGGAGATTAAAAGGATAAAAGTGTGACTTACCTATTTATCTCAGATTTACATTTGTCACCTGATCACCCTCGACTCGTTCGAGGGTTTTTAGACTTACTCATTGAATATAAAAATAAAAATACCCAACTCTACATTTTAGGCGATTGGTTTAACGCATGGATCGGTGATGACTATACTGCACCGTGGTTAAATGAAATTATCAGCGCCTTGCAAACATTTACTTCTGCTGGCAATCAGGTTTACTTCCAAGTTGGTAATCGTGATTTCGCTTTAGGTCAAAAATTCTTAGATCAATTCGACGGAATTTTGTTACCTGATGTCTATAGCCTCGAAATCAACCACAAAAAAATTCGCCTCGAACATGGCGATGCGCTATGTACCGATGATGTTGCATACCAACGTTTCCGTAAAATAATTCGCAATCCTGTTTTACTCGGTTTTTTAAAGCGAACACCATTAAGTTTTAGACAAAAACTTGCCAATGGATTTCGTAAAAAAAGCAGTGAAACCAAGCAACTCAAAAGCTATGACATCATGGATGTAAATGCACAAGCTGTAGAAAATGTGATTAGCGAAGTCGATTTCTTAATTCATGGGCATACACACCGTCCAGAAATCCACCAACTAGGCAATAAACAACGTATCGTATTGGGTGACTGGCGCGCAAATTCGGCTTGGATTTTAGAAATCAACGAGCAAGAAAATGATCCATTGGATTTTAAACAGTGGTCATATTAAGATCAGTTAACATTTAAGTCATCAATCATTGTCCTTATTTATACTTACACCCATTACCTAAAAAATAACTGCTACGACGCACTCATATACGACTTAAATCTATATAGAAATCACATTTAGCTACTTTCAGTGAAATATATATCCAGTAGAATAAAGCGAGTTTTAATTGGATTCAAAAACATGGATACACTCCTTACTGCAAAAACACGTTATGCAACTAAAGCTTACGATGCAAATAAAAAAATCCCAAAGCAACAATTCGAAAAACTCTTAGAAGTTTTACGCTTTAGCCCGTCCTCTGTAAATATTCAACCTTGGCATTTCCTTGTCGCAGAGACAGACGAAGCCAAACAACGTATTGCCGCAGGTCTGACAGGCAATTACATTTATAATGCAGCTAAAGTATTAAACTCTTCACATACTTTGGTCTTTTGTACCCGTACCGACATCACACCTGAATACTTAGAACAACTACTTCAACAAGATGCCGCCAGTGGTCGCTTTAAAGATGAGGCAGCAAAACAAGGTCAACGAGATACACGTCAAGGTTATGTTGAGTTTTATCGCAATGAACTGAAAAATCTTTCCGCTTGGATGGAAAATCAAACTTACTTAGCACTAGGACAACTTCTTTTTGCTGCGGGGCTGGAAGGAATTGATGCAACCCCGATGGAAGGTTTTGATCGAAATATCATTGATCAAGAGTTCGGTTTAAGCGAAAAAGGTTTAAAAGCCTCTGTCATCGTCGCTTTAGGTTATCGTAGTGAACAAGATTTTAATGCAAATCTACCCAAATCACGACTTCCAGAAGATGTCATTTTTACTCGTTTATAACTTGTGAGTTCACAGCGGAAAACCGCACTCGTTTAATTCGGAACATTAGCGACAGATAGATCAAGTTAGCACTTGTTAAAGTGGCTTTTTACTTGATCTATCTAAAAGTATTTATCTAACAACTCGCACTTCGCTGATTTAGATCTAAAACATTAGGGTCTGTTGACATTTCAGCCATGCATTGCGTTATAGGCAAAAACGACACAAACAAGGCATGAAATGCAGGCAATGGCGATCCCCTTGTCAAGTTTCATAACGAAGTTTGGGGAAGTTTTAGCCATAACCCGATGGGACAGGGACATTTTTTGCTGTTACTACGTTATGTCTTTCTCATTTAGAATGACTAAATTTCGAAAAACATGCCTTGTACCATCTAAAAAATGTCCACTGTCGCAAGCATCTGTGAAATATCAACAGACCCTAGTATCAAGTTCTTTTAAAAATGTCTGTAGATCTTCAGCCTGAATAAAATCAGAATTATAGAGAATCGATGTTTGCACATCTTCTATTCCACAAAAACCAAAAATCCCCTCTACGACCTGTGTATGTATCGCTTTGGTATAACCATGCTTATCATATCCAGCTTGATCTCCTGTACCCGTTGCAATAAGTTTTATAGGTATTTTTTTAAGTTCTCCAGTTAACACACCCTGATCATCTACGTTAAAAGCCCAACCTTGGGTAAATACCCGTTCAAACCAACCTTTTAAAACAGCAGGAATAGACCACCAATAAATGGGGAAAACAAAATAAACGATATCAGCACGGTCAAAACGTGCTTGTTCTAACAAAATATCAGTACCCAGTGCTTGTTGACCACGATAGGCTTCAAGATCAGCAATGGTGATTGCTGGTTTAAAGTCCTCTTTATACAAGTCAGCAATTTCGACATTCATTCCCTGCTGAGTCAAATGCTTCACGATATGGTGTGAAATTTGATGTGATAAAGACTTTGAGTCTGGATGGGCGATGACAACCAATGCATTTTTGTTTTGTTCTAAAATCGACATAAATATTATTCCAGAGATGTTATAATACATAAGTTACCATTGGTAACTTATGTGATCAATAGTCTCTGTCAAACATTCGCTTTGTTTAAAAAATCATGGAGTATAAGAAGAATAGAATTTTCCATCACCTTTTGTGCAGCCGAAGCGTCGATTACATTATTACTTGCGGCCACACAAACTGCTTCCATCAGTCCTGTTATTGCGATAATGATTGCTTCACCCGCTTGAGCTTCGAGTCGAATAAAGGGATGAACACTCTCTTTAAAAATATCGATAAACTCTTGTTGGCATTGTTGTAAATAAGTTTGCAGAATATCAGTGCCAGAAAGTGCAGCAACAACCAAGCCCACCTCAGGACCCATTGCAATATGAAATTTCAAACACGCGCTACAAAAAATATGAATGGTTTGGTCTAAGCTATTTGCATGCTGTACTAATGCGCTGGATAAATCCTGTTTTTGTTTGTCACTAAATTCTTTATAAATGGCGATTAATAAACCTTCTTTATCTTTAAAATGCCGATACGCAATTGGTTTGCTAATCCCAGCCTGTTCCGCTAAGTAACCCAATGTTAGCGCTTCAACACCCTGTTCACGAATAATCGATCGAGCGACATGTAAAAGCTGCTGTCTACGGTCATCTTTGCTTAGTCTTTTACCAGTCATATATACGATCTCATCATCATTCGCATTGTATATTTTACTTAGAATACAACTTTAAACTCAGTTATCTTCAGTAATAATTACATGCATGCCTATGCATCATCCCCATAGACCGCTTTCGTCATTATGTACACCCACTTTGCATCTCTCATGGAAAGGAATACAAGTGGTTCAAGAAAGAAGTCTTATCTTTCATTAAAATTCTTTGAATCAAAATTTAAAAGACCTGCTTTTACAATATACAATTTCTACATCATAGCTTTGGCTAAACACAGTACCGCAACAATTCCACAGATCAGTCCCACCCAAGTATAGACTTTTAATCGTTCTTTAAATAAAACCACACCACTCAATACCCCGAGTACCACCACAAGAATATTCATCCCTGCAAATACTATGGCAGGTGTATCTTTAAAAATCATATGTGCTTTGACATATAAAGCAATATTGGCAAAATTCAGTCCACCTAAAATTAAACCCATGAAAATATTCTTTGGCTGCCAATGAGGCTGAGTCACTGCAAGATAAGCAATCGACAAAATAAATGCGCCGATAAAAGTTAAATTTAACGTGACAGCAAACTGTAAACCCAGACTGCTACTATATTTGAGCAATACATCAATCGCAGCGTAGCCCGCCCATACAAAAAATAAAAATAGTGCCGATTTTAGATTTAAACTTTTATTGGTGTTTTCAGTTGCTTGACCAAAAATAATCGCCAATATCGCAATCACACCTAAAACAACACCGATTAATTTTAATTGGCTAAACTGTTCCGCAAAAATAAAATAGGCAGCTAACAAAGAAAGTATCACAGCTAGCCGTTGAGCTATTTCTGTCTTTAAAATCCCAGCGTATTGTAATGACTTTGCTAAACACAAGAAAATACTAGGCAATAACACAGCGAGGATTAAAATCAACCACCAAGGTGTATGCGCCCATGAGATATGGGTAATATCGGTTTTAAACCAATAGAAACATAGAATGCTTGCACTGAAATAGTTCCATGCAATCATTTGTAAAACATCAAAACCTTTAGTTTTTAGAAATTTCAGCAAAATTGAAACGATAACGCTACAACATGCCGCAGCAAAAATGATTTCCATAGCAATTCTTGAACTTATATAAGGGGCTGTAGACATTTCACAGATGCTTGCGACAGTGGATATTTTTAGTCGATACAAGGCATGTTTTGCAAAATTTAGTCATTCTAAATGCGCAAGACATAACACAGTAGCGGCAAAAAATATCCCTGTCCCGAAGGGTTATGGCTAAAACTTCCTCAAACTCCGTTATGAAACTTGACAAGGGAGTAGCCATTGCCTACGTTTCATGCCTTGTTTGCGTTGTTTTAGCCTATAACGCAATGCATGGCTGAAATGTCAACAGACCCTTAAAGCACAAATAAAAATGCCAGTCTATTTTAAGACTGGCATTTTTTTAAAGATCATCCATCAATTAACGATTATTTTCGTCTTCTTGACCATCTTCAAATTTAGTTTCGCTGTCAAAACCACCTTGACCGCCGAAGCCACCTTGACCACCAAAGCCGCCGCCTTGACCGCCGAAGCCGCCTTGACTACCGAAGCCACCTTGACCACCGAAGCCGCCGCCTTGACCGCCGAAGCCACCTTGACCGCCGAAGCCACCTTGACCACCAAAGCCTCCGCCTTGACCGCCGAAGCCACCTGCAGCACCGCCTTGACCACCACCGAAACCGCCAGTAGTGCCAGCTTGTGCTGGGAAGCCACCAGTAGCTTGAGCACCAGCTGGACGTGGATTACGTGCAGGAACGACTGTAGAAATCGCGTGCTTATAAACCATTTGGCTTACAGTATTCTTTAATAAAACAACATATTGGTCAAAAGACTCAATATGACCCTGCAATTTAATACCGTTCACAAGGAAAATAGAAACTGGAATACGTTCTTTACGGAGAGAATTTAAGAACGGATCTTGTAAAGTTTGACCTTTAGACATTTTTAACTCCAAAAATTTTTAAATCAGCGCAAAAAAACTATCTTTATTTTTCAACTAAAAATTATAAAAAGACAGCCTGCGAATTTTGCTTTATCCCAAGAAGTTTCGCAAGTCTTCTTTCGCCTGCTTTATCGTCACGTAAGTTTTAAAATCGTGTATTTCTTGCAAAGAACGTAACCAAGTGTATTGACGTTTGGCGAGTTGCCGTGTCGCGAATAACGCTTTGTTCTCCATTTCTACTTTATTTTTGAGACTTAGGTCACTTTTTAATAAAAAATCTAAAGCTTGGCGATAACCCACAGACCGCATGGAGGGTAAATTATCATTTAAATCGTATTTTCTAATTAATTCCTCTACTTCATTTAAAAAACCAATGCCCCACATTTTGCTCAATCTTTGCTCAATGCGTTGATGTAATTCTAACCGATCAGGCATCAATGCGTAGTTATGAAATATGTAACGATAGGGTTGATTTTTAGGCTGCTCCGCTTGCAATTTTGTTATTGGCTCACCTGTAATCCGATAGACCTCTAATGCTCGAATAATTCTTTGTTTATCAGATACTTTAAATTTCTCACCTGCAACAGGATCAACTGCTACCAGCTCATCGTAAACTGCCTGCCAGCCATCCGCCTCGGCTTTTGCAACAATCGCATCACGTATTGCCTGATCTGCATTTGGCAGATTATCTGCAAGACCTTCAAGCAAAGCTTTGAAATACAGCATGGTTCCACCGACTAAAATCGGTGTTTTTCCGCGCGCATGCATATCATCAATTAAAGGACAAACATCTTCAACAAATTGAGCCGCAGAATACACCTCTAACGGTGTAATAATATCAATCAAATGATGTGGATATTGCGCTTGCTCTTCCTTGGTCGGTTTCGCAGTGCCAATATCCATATCTTTATACACCAAAGCGGAATCAACAGAAATTAACTCGAAATTACCACGCTCATATAGCTCACATGCCAATGCTGTTTTACCACTTGCGGTAGGCCCCATTAAATTAATCACGGGCAATTGATTTGACATGTAAAACTACTCTCCTCGAGCAAATAATTTATCTAATTGGTGCAATGGAAAAGCGCGCCAAGTTGGGCGTCCATGATTACATTGGCTGGCAAATTCAGTTTGTTCCATTTGGCGTAACAACGCATTCATCTCTGACAAACTCAGTTGCCGATGTGCTCGCACTGCCCCATGGCACGCCATTCCTGCCAATAGCTCATCACGCTTTTGCAGCAACCCTCTTGCCTCGTCATTTGGATCAAGATCATTGAGTAGTTCAGGAATAAGTTTTTCAAAATTTGCTTTGTGTAAAATCGCAGGTACGCCACGAACAATCACTTGTTCATCACCATACTGATCGACCTCCAAGCCCAAACGTTGCAATTGTGATTGCAACTCATCTACACGTGTTGCTTGCATTCGGGTAATTGAAACTATTTTTGGAATCAGTAATTGTTGTGATGTCCAAAATTCAGGTTTATCCCATGCGGCTTTCATTTGTTGCAGCAAAATTCGTTCATGGGCTGCATGCATATCAACAATGATTAAGCCTTCGGTATTTTGTGCCAAAACATAAATGCCGTGCAGTTGTGCAATCGCAATACCTAGTGGAAATTCATCTACTCTAGATGGTATTTGTTGTTCCGAATCCAGTTCAGCATCATCACGTAACGGCGATAAATAGCTCTTTAATGCATTATTCAGTTGCGTAGAGCCATTATATCTTGGTTGTTGCGATTGAGATGAATTGTATTGCACTGCCTGAGGTCGACTTTGATTAAACTCAGTAAGTAAATCTGTCGATATATCAGTTTGATTTTGATCATGCGACTGTGGCTCAATCGCATCATTTGCGCGATGCAAAGGAAACTGTTCTTGATACTTAGGCTGCGGCTGGTATTGGGCATTCTCAGTTACCAGTTCATCCACTTTCATCGCTTGTGCTAAATCTGCACTGGCGGTTTGAAACTGAGATAAAGTTGCTTTGGCATAGTGACGTACGAACTCATGTACTTCACGCTGATTCAAGAAACGGATTTCATGCTTAGTTGGATGGACATTGACATCAATATTTTCAGGATCTACTTCTAGAAACAACAAATAAGAAGAATGTTGATGCCCATGCAAAATTCCTTCATATGCCATACGCAACGCATGGGAAATGGTTTTGTCTTTAACAATACGACCATTCACATAGACATATTGCATATCGGCCTGCGCTCTGGCATCTGAAGGATGACCTAACCAACCCGACAATCGCATATTAATACTTTCGGCATCAATCCAATAGGCATTTTGAATAAATTGTTGACCGAGTAATTGTTGTACCCGTTGGTAACGCAGCTCGCCGCTATCCGCAATCGGTAAATTCAAGCGGATATGATCGTTATGTTCAAGTACAAAACGAATATCGAAATGGGTTAAAGCCAAACGGCGTACAATTTCTTCGATATGACCAAACTCTGTACTTGGTTTTTTCAAAAATTTACGGCGAGCAGGCACATTAAAAAATAAATCCTGCACGCGAATATGTGTGCCTTTTTGTGCTGCGACAGCTTGTACTTGTTGGTGATCAAAAGCCGTGCCATTGACTTCAACTTGATAACCAACCCCAGCTTCATCTTGACTACTGGTCAATGTCAACCGTGAAACCGCAGCAATAGAAGCTAATGCCTCACCCCGAAAACCTAAGCTCACAATGGCATGTAAATCTTCAGCTGTTTGAATTTTACTGGTGGCATGACGCATCACCGCCAATGGTAAATCTTCTGCGTGAATGCCGTTACCATTATCAATGATTTCGATCAGGGTCGAACCACCTTGAGCAATACGAATAATCAGCTCAGTTGAACCCGCATCAATCGAGTTTTCTAATAATTCTTTCACCACTGAGGATGGGCGTTCAATCACCTCACCAGCAGCAATCTGATTAGCTAAAGCGGCATTGAGTGTATGAATACGACGCGTTGAATCATGCACCATTCAATTGTTCCTGCAAGGTTTGAAATAACGATTCTGAGTTGACTGTTAAAGTTACAAATCGGGTTAATTCATCGTCCGATTTTTGGATATCAACAACAACATCCGCATTGGGAATTTCATCGCCACCTTTAGATGGCCACTCAAATAGAAATAACGCATCCTCTACTTCCAAATAATCACGGATTCCCATCAGCTCCAATTCATAAGGATCATCTAAGCGATATAGATCAAAATGGAAAATTTCTTTGCCCTGAATCGTATAGGGTTCTACCAACGTATACGTTGGACTTTTGACCGAACCCTGATGCCCTAAATGTTGTAGAAAATAGCGTGTGAATGTGGTTTTCCCTGCACCAAGATCCCCAATTAAATAAATAACGCCTGAATGCACATGTTGCGAAAGGACTTGTGCAAAATGTTGAGTGTCTTGTTCATGATTTAAGGTAAATTTCACTGAATATGACATGGCAAATAAAATAAAATTGGTATGGCGGCTATGATAACATTGCGCTGCTTTAAAGCCTAATAAACAGCTTTTAAACTGGCTTATTTTACAGCGTTCACTCTAGGTTAGTATTGTTGCATGAAACCCATCATTGAATTCACACCACCACTCATCAATGGCGTGAGTGCCAGTAAAGTTTTTTTACCCAATGATATTTCCACACCCACCATTTTTGAGTATTTGTGTCAGCATTTTCCACATATTCAAGCATCAGAATGGCAGCAACGATTTAAAGACGAACTCATCTATGCAGCCGATGGTTCTATTTTAAAAATAGACAGTTTGTATACACCTAACACTCACATTTTTTATTATCGTTTTTTGGCGTATGAAATCCACGTGCCCTTTCAACACGAAATTCTGTTTGAAAATGAAGACTTGCTCGTCGTCGACAAACCGCATTTTTTAACGATGAGCCCAACTGGTCAATATGTTCAAGAAACATTATTGGTTCGGTTAAAAAAACAGACTGGCTATTTCGATTTAACCCCAATTCATCGGCTTGACCGAGAAACAGCAGGTGTGGTTTTGTTCTGTAAACGAACAGAATCACGTGGTATTTATCAACAACTATTCGCTGAACGAAAGGTTCAAAAAACCTATCATGCCATCGCTGCTTATCGCCCAGAACTCAAGTTTCCACAGACCTTACAACTGCATTTAGAAAAAAGTGATCCTTTTTACACCATGCAAGTCAATGCGAATAAACCCAGTAACACTGAGACATGGATCGAATTGTTAGATCACGACCAAGCACACGCAAAGTATTTACTCAAACCCAAAACTGGTAAACAACATCAGTTGCGTGTACATCTCAATTATCTCGGTGTTCCAATCCTAAATGATTCATTTTATCCAGCCATTGTGCACAAAGCAGATGAAGACTTTAGTCATCCTTTACAATTACTTGCAAAAGCAATTCACTTCATAGATCCCATTTTAGATATGCAAATGAGCTTTAGTTCTAACTATGAACTAACACTGTAAACACAACGTAATGACAAAAATTCTATTTTTTCACTGCAAAAATATTGAAATTACATTGTGATCGTTTAAAATACATGACCATAACTAAAAATATTTGGTCTCATCCTTCATGCGAAAAACAGAAGTTTATCAGGTTCGACTTGATTCACAGGAAAAGAAACAAGCCTTTGCCGTTTTTAAACAGCTTGGTATCTCCCCTGCTCAAGCAGTCCGCCTTTTCTTTAAACAGGTGGTGCTTACCAAATCTATTCCCTTTGCAATTGAAAACCAAAATATCAATATGGAACAATTGCTCAAACTACGGAAATCAAAAGCGACAGCAACAATAGAGAATCCATCAGATGTGAATATTGAAGATGATCACGAGGATTTATTTGAAGAGCTGAATGCGCTTTTAGGTGAAAGTGACAAAACTTAACAATGTCGCATTTATACACAAGTTTTTAATTTTTAAGCTGAATTTTTTTCGCTATCCTGACAGTCCAAATAAAACGATAAGCTATAGGATGAATTAAGGATGATTGTAAAGCGAGCAACCAAAGAAGACCTGCATCAATTGGCAGTCTTATTTGATGAATATCGTCAGTTCTACGGTGCTTCATCCAATGTTGTGCAGTCTTTTCAATTTTTAAATCATCGATTTGACAACAAAGACAGTGTCATTTTTATTCATGTAAAAGATGAAATTTTTACAGGCTTTGTTTTACTTTATCTCGCCTTTTCATCCGTTGCTTGTGAAACCTACTATGTATTAGATGATGTCTACGTTACCCCGACTTATCGGAAACAAGGTTCTGCAAAACAATTGATCGATACCGCTATCCTGTTTGCTCGTCATGAAAATGCACAACGCATTAGCCTTGAAACGCAAAAGAATAATTACCAATCCCATCAGCTCTATGAAAAAATGGGATTTATTCATGATGATGAATTTAAAACCTTTCACTGCTTTTTAAAATAATTACAGATCCAATTGAATATTCTGACTCAACTGCTTTTGCGAAGGTGTTAAATAGAGATACTCGCCTTCGTCGAGCTGAGGAAGTTCGAGCAATCCGATTTGATGCCGATGTAAAGATTCAACCTTATTCCCTACGGCTGCCAACATGCGTTTAACTTGATGATAGACACCTTGATGAATGGTCATTGAAAGCTGATTTTCTGAGATTAACTGAACATCGGTTGCCGCATAAATACCTTTTTCATTACGTAGTTCCACGCCCAACTCTAATTGGTGTTTTTGTTCAGTTGTTACTGGATCTGCCGTAGTCACATGATAGACCTTAGGTACATGTTTACGCGGATGAGTAAGCGACTGTAAATACTGACCATCATCTGTCAACAATAAAAGCCCCGTTGTATCTTGATCTAAACGCCCTACACACTGAATACCGCGGTGGATAAGTATCTCAGGCAATAAACTAAATACACTTTTATGATGAGTTGCTTGATGTGAACACTCATAACCTTGCGGTTTGTTTAACGCAAGATAAACATGTTCTCGATATAAATAGTCTTCACCAAAAACCTGAAAATGCAGCTGGTCAAGATTAAAGTTCTGTTTTGGATTATCACATACTTGGTTTTCAATGCATACAGCACCATTTTTAATCAACTGTTGGCAATACTTACGTGAACCAAAACCTTGAGATTGCAATATTTTTTCCAACAGCATAACCAAACCCTAAATCAAAACTCAGCCTATTGTACTTGATTGTGTCTGCTGCTGTTGTTTGCTTTCTCATCATTCTTTATCTTTATATTTTATTCACAATTTCTTCATATGTAATACAACCCCTACAAAACCATCGTTAAACTCTATCAATCTAGAGGTTGCACTCCATATTTCTACTCGAAAGTCTTGTTACATTTGTCTCAAGTTATCAAGAATATTGTCCCACAAATAAAGGACAAGGAGTTTCACCATGAAATCGAATATTTGGTTATGTAGCATTCTATTAGCAAGCGCTTCAATGATGTCTGTTGCTCATGCAAATAATACAACACGTGTTGCTGCAACATCAGCTTTAGGCAGTGTGGTTGGTACAGCAGTGGGTAAAGAGCTTGGTGGGCATACAGGCGCAATGATTGGTTCTGCAATCGGTGGCGCTGGTGGAGCTGCAGCATCTAGCAATAAACGTAATCGTACTGAAGCTGCAATTGGTGGCGGTTTAGGTGGTGTCGGTGGCTATACTGTTGGTAACAACATGGGTGGCACCAATGGTGGATATATTGGCGCAGCAGTCGGTGCGGCTGGTGGTGCAGCCTTAGGCAATAAAGTCGGACAAGATCGTGATGCCGATAATCGTCGTTATGATAATCGTCGTGCTTATGACAACCGTCGTTATGATGATCGTCGTCATTATAATTCACGTAAAAACGCTCGTCACGACAATGGACTACATCGCGGTTGGTACAAAAACCGTTAATAAGAGCATATTCATTACCTCTTTAGCACCTTCGGGTGCTTTTTTTGTTGCATAGGTTCGAAACATTATATCGAATAAAATAGATATACAGACTCAAGTGTATATCGTATTATGTCGATATATAGTTATGAGAATCGATGATGAAATCATTGCAAGATATTAAGTTTTCTATTTTAGAGTTAGCGCCAGTTCGAGACGATCAAAGTATTGAGTTCTCACTGCGCCATGCGCTTGAACTCGCACAACATGTTGAAAAGCTAGGTTATGAACGATTTTGGTTAGCAGAACACCACAACATGGATGGTATCGCCAGTTCAGCAACGGCAGTGCTGTTGGGTTTCATCGCAGCGAATACTCAGCATATTCGATTAGGTTCAGGTGGCATCATGCTTCCCAATCATGCTCCATTAGTTGTGGCGGAACAGTTTGGGACATTAGCGACGCTTTATCCAAACCGTTTTGAACTTGGATTGGGACGTGCTCCCGGAACAGATCCGCTCACTATGCGTGCATTACGTCGTGGACGCCAAGAAACTGAGGATCAATTTCCTCAAGACGTAATGGAAATCTTACAATACTTCAAAGCACCACAAGCTAACCAAAGAATTATTGCCACACCTGGACAAAATACGCATGTACCAGTTTGGTTATTGGGTTCAAGTCTGTTTAGCGCACAGCTCGCTGCAAAGCTCGGACTTCCCTATTCATTTGCTTCGCACTTTGCACCAAGAATGTTAGGTCAAGCCATCGAGATCTATCGCGAGAATTTCCAAGCATCAGAATATTTGGAGAAACCATATATTTCAATGGGCGTTCCCACTGTCGTTGCGGCAACAGATGAAGACGCACAATATTTAGCAACCAGTTCATATCAGCGTATTTTAAATCTGATTCGTGGTCATAGCCTAAAACTTAAGCCACCGATTGAGTCCACACAAGGTCTTGCAACTGGTGCTGAGCAACTAGCGATTCAAAACTTTTATGCAATGGCTCAAATTGGTTCTCAAGATACCGTTAAAGCTGGCTTAAATAAAATCGCGGCTCAGTATGATGTAGATGAGTTTATTTTCACTTGTGATATTTATGACACACAAAAACGCTTAGACAATTTTAATCTATTGATTGATATTAAAAATAATTAATGTCTCGATTCCATCCACAAGGCTTATTCAATTTAAGCCTTGTTTTTTGCACTTATTGAGTCAATCAATAGAGGTGCATTTCACGTTTCAGCATGTGTGTCGCTTGTTGCACATTCACTGCCCGACTAAATAAATAACCTTGCCCGATCGAGCAGCCAAATTGTTTCAGCAATTCTAATTGCTCAGCATTTTCAATACCTTCAGCAACGATATCTAAAGATAACTTTGGCCCTAAAGCAATAATTGCTTGCACGATTGCTAAAATCGCCTCATCACTATTCATTTGACGAATAAAATCGCAATCAATTTTCAAACAATCTACAGGATAATCCCTTAATCTTGTAAGTGATGAATGCCCTGTTCCAAAGTCATCAAGTGCAATCTTAACGCCCTGCTGTTTGAGCAAATTCAATGCCCGAATCACATAGTCAGAACCACGATCATCCAAAATGTGCTCTGTGATTTCTATCTCGACCAAATGATGCGGAATTTTATACAGGTTCAAACGATACAATAAGCGCTCAGCATAATTATCTTTAAGAAATTCAACAGGCGCTACATTAATCGAGACAGGAACAACAGCCAACCCTTGCTCAATCCACATGGCAATATTGTTAAAAACTTTATTCTGTATCGCATCACTAATTCGTGTAGCTAACACATAATCCTGAAAAGCTTGTTCAATATTAATAGGTGAATGAATACGTTTATCGTCCGTTTGCCAACGTAACAATGCCTCAAATCCAACGACCTTGCCATCAGATAAACGTACCTTAGGTTGATAGAACGGAACCATAAGATCATCACGAATAATATGACGCGCTTCAGTTAATTGAATGGCGATATTTTGTGCGGCAATCTGCATCTGTTGATTAAACATACGGAAACCACCGCGCCCTGTGGCTTTTAAATCATTTAATGCAGTATCTGCACATTTCATTAAATTCAAGGAATCTTTGGCGTCGCGTGGGTAAATCGCACAGCCAATACTCATGCTACCATTAATTAAATTGCCCGCATAGGTGATTGGCGCATCTAACTGTCGACTAACTTCAATTGCAACTTTTTCAAGATCAAACTCAGCATTGATTCCATTGACTAAAATAGCAAACTCATCACCACCTAAACGCGCCACAAAAGTATTTTCGGGTAAATTGGTTTCTATTCGCTTCGATAAAACACGCAGTAAGTGATCTCCTGCGGCGTGCCCAAGCGTATCATTGACGTGTTTAAAATAATCTAAATCTAACAACATTAAACCAAGAAACTTTTCACTCTTTTTATGTCTTTGCAATGCGCGTTTAAGTTGTAGTTTAAAGAAACGACGATTGTACAATCCTGTCAATTCATCCAATTCACTCGAAATGCGCAGTTGAATTTCTGTTTGTCTTTGAGCAGTTACATCACGAGACAGACAAAGAATCTGCACAACTTGACCGTTATCATTTAATATCGGCGTGAGTAAATTGTCCCAATATTGCTTATCTTCTCCGTGACCACTCATGCCACGAAAACGAGCGGTTTTACCTTTAAGTGCCGTCTTTAATGCATAATTTGCCTTTGATCGTACTTCAGGCGCTAAAAGCTCTGTCCACTTCATCCCAAATCGATGATTGCTTTCGGGAATATTTAAGGCAATACATCCAGTTCTATTTACATGCAGTAAACAACCATCTACATCTAAGAGTTTGATGCAATCCACGCTATTATCAAGCATGTTGGTTTGCGCATTAATACATTGCACTAGATTTTGTTGATATTGTTTGGTTTCATGAATATCGACACTATTAATAAACCAATATGCATGATCACCAGAGTTTCCTACTACAAGTTTTGCAGACAATAAAAACCATCGATATGCACCTGATCGGTGTCTCAATCGGCACTCAACGTGAAAAGGAGTTTTATATGAGAATGCTTGTAGCCATTCACTTTGAAAAACCGAAATATCGTCTGAATGGATTAAATCCATCCAATTTTTTTTGAACTTCTCTAATTCATTTAAACCGATATATTCTTGGCTGACGCTATTAAAAAAATAAGCGTCACCCTGATCTGAAAGCAACCAGACTAGACTCGGTATACTATTGAAAACGTTTTGCTGGACTTCGTTCATTTGATGGTTTGATTGAAAAGTTAAAGCCAAGAATTCACATGCTTTTAAATAACTTTACTGGCTTTACGTTCAAACAGAATTCTTTATTTCAAGATGTTCAGTTGCAATAAAAACCACATACCATCAATTATAGCAAAAGTGAGATTTGTATCACAATATTTTAGCATAAACGTGTGGAATTTAACATCATAGCGGCATTTTTATTAATTACATTTTATCATTCAACATCAATTGTTTATTTTTAATGAAATATTTATTACAAACTTAGCATCATAATTTAGAAGAAAATTTCAATCAAAGGCCACCTATCCAACAGTGTTTAGGCAGCCCTATTTGATTAACCAATACGACGTTTTAAACCTGTCGACTGCAAAATACGCGTTGAGATTTCTTCAATCGACATTTCAGTGACATTTAAGTATTTAATCCCTTCTGAAATATAGATGCCTTCAATCGCACGCAATTCCATTTGACACTGACTAAAACTTGCATAACGACTATTCGCCTTACGTTCACTCCGAATCGCAACTAAACGCTCAGCATCAATCATTAAACCAAAGAGCTTATTTTTATGTGCTTTCAAGACCGTTGGTAGACGGTTATCGTCCAGATCTTCTTCAGTTAAAGGGTAGTTTGCAACACGAATCCCGAATTGTAGCGACAAATAAATCGACGTTGGGGTTTTGCCAGAGCGTGAAACACCCACTAAAATTAAATCAGCTTTATCATAATGACGTGTTCGCGCACCATCATCATTGTCCAGTGCAAAATGCACCGCATCAATACGCGCCTTATATGACTCTGAATCTGTTACTGCATGCGTTTGTCCAACCAATGTCGTTGGTGGAATACCTAGCTCTTGTTCAAGTTTACTAATTAAGCCTTCAAATACATCCAAATTTACGGCTTTAGCAGTATTGATAATTTCACGGGCATTTGGATCAACCAAAGTATCAAAAACCAACGGTAAAGAGCCATCACGTTTTTGACATGCATTGATTTCTACAACCACATTCATTGCCGCCTCTTCGGTGGTGATATAAGGCATAATATGAATGTCAAAATCTACGTTTGGAAATTGCGCAAGTAGTGAATGTCCAAGGGTTTCTGCGGTGATTGCTGTCCCATCTGAAATAAAAAATACGCTCCGTTTAATTTGTTTACTTTCGGGCATCAAAATTCTCCTTAAACATTTGTCTTAGTGCTCTATAATCTTTATAGTAAACTCATCTAACATGACTGTCGCTTAGTAAAATACTAATTCTAAGCACTTTCGTATAATTTCATACCAATGATGGTCATTCATCCTGCAAAAAAAGTGGAGTAAATACTTTGGAAGCGCGCGTAATCGGTCTGGAAAAACTAGGGAAACACGATGTAGAACTCGTAGGTGGGAAAAACTCATCTCTAGGTGAAATGATCAGCCATTTATCCAATGCTGGTGTATCGGTACCAGGGGGTTTTGCAACGACTGCTGCTGCCTATCGTGAGTTCTTAGATCAAAGCGGTTTAAACGCTCGAATTCAGGCTGAATTGGCTCAACTCAATGTTGATGATGTAAATGCACTTGTCGAAACTGGTGCAAAAATCCGTAAATGGATTGTTGATACTCCGCTCACTTCCGCACTAGAACAAGAAATTCGTGACGCTTTTGCTGCACTTTCAAACGGTAATCCAGACATCGCTGTTGCTGTACGTTCATCTGCTACTGCTGAAGATCTACCAGACGCTTCATTTGCAGGTCAACAAGAGACTTTCTTAAATATTCGCGGTATTGATAACGTTCTTATTGCGATTAAAGAAGTTTTTGCTTCCCTGTATAATGACCGCGCAATCGCTTATCGTGTACACCAAGGTTTTGAGCATAGTGTCGTTGCCCTTTCTGCTGGCGTACAACGTATGGTTCGCTCTGAAACTGGTGCTGCTGGTGTTATGTTTACCCTAGACACTGAATCAGGTTTCCGTGATGTTGTGTTTATTACCGCTTCATATGGTTTGGGTGAAATGGTCGTGCAAGGTGCAGTTAACCCTGACGAGTTCTATTTATCAAAACCGCTATTAAATAATGGCAAACACTCTGTTTTACGCCGCAACCTCGGTTCTAAACACCAAAAAATGATTTATGGTGAAGAAGGTTCTGCGGGTAAATCAGTTGTTGTTGTTGATGTCGAAAAACCAGAACGTCAACAATTTGCGTTAAATGATCATGAATTACATGAATTAGCCAAACAAGCGCTGATCATTGAAGAACATTATGGTTCGCCAATGGACATCGAATGGGCTAAAGACGGTGATGATGGTCAAATCTATATCGTTCAAGCACGTCCAGAAACAGTAAAAAGTCGTCAAAATGTCGGCACAATGGAACGTTATCTACTCAAACAACGCGGCACAGTGATTTGTGAAGGTCGTTCAATCGGTCAGCGTATTGGTTCTGGTAAAGTTCGTGTGGTTACATCGATTAAAGAAATGGACAAAGTTCAAGACGGTGATGTTCTTGTCTCTGATATGACCGATCCAGATTGGGAACCTGTCATGAAACGTGCTGCTGCGATTGTAACCAATCGTGGTGGCCGTACTTGTCACGCAGCAATTATTGCCCGTGAACTCGGTGTTCCTGCAATTGTAGGTTGTGGTAATGCAACAGAAGTTCTTACTGATGGTCAGGAAGTCACCGTTTCTTGTGCTGAAGGCGATACGGGCTTTATCTATGAAGGCGCATTAGACTTCGAAGTTCAACGCAACTCGATTCACTCAATGCCTCAACTTCCGTTCAAGATCATGATGAACGTCGGTAACCCTGACCGAGCGTTTGACTTTGCTCAAATTCCAAACGAAGGTATTGGTCTTGCTCGTCTTGAGTTCATCATCAACCGCATGATCGGTGTGCATCCAAAAGCATTACTCAACATTGAAAGCTTACCACGTGAAACACGTGCTGCTGTTCTAACACGTACTGCAGGTTACACCTCTCCTATCGAGTTTTATGTTGAGAAGTTAGTTGAAGGTATTTCGACGCTTGCTGCTGCGTTTGCAGGAAAGCCAGTCATCGTTCGTATGTCTGACTTCAAATCAAATGAATATGCAAACTTAATCGGTGGTAAGTTATACGAACCAGAAGAAGAAAACCCAATGTTGGGTTTCCGTGGTGCAAGTCGTTATGTTTCCGACAATTTCCGCGATTGTTTTGAGCTTGAATGCCGTGCCTTGAAAAAAGTACGTGATGAAATGGGCTTAACCAACGTTCAAATCATGATCCCATTCGTTCGTACTGTTTCTGAAGCAAAACGTGTCATCGAACTGCTTGCGCAAAATGGTTTGAAACGTGGTGAGAATGGCTTGAAAGTCATCATGATGTGTGAATTACCAACCAATGCTTTATTGGCTGAACAATTCCTTGAACACTTCGATGGTTTCTCAATCGGTTCAAACGACTTAACCCAATTAACATTAGGTCTAGACCGTGACTCTGGCATCGTGTCTCATTTATTTGATGAACGTGATCCAGCAGTGAAAGCCTTACTTTCTATGGCGATTCATGCTTGTCGTAAAGCAGGAAAATACGTGGGTATTTGTGGTCAAGGTCCTTCCGACCACCCTGATCTTGCAAAATGGCTCATGGAACAAGGCATTGAGTCTGTTTCACTTAACCCTGATTCAGTGCTTGATACTTGGTTCTTCTTAGCTGAAGAAAAAATTAAGCAAGCTTAACCACTATTGTAAAAGACCCCACTGGTGGGGTCTTTTTTCATCATTTGTGATAGAGATTTAGAATATATGCAAATTTACTTGGCTCGTAATAATCAGCAAGCTGGTCCCTATACCTTAGAACAAATCAACCAAATGCTTGCTAGTCAACAAGTTCTTCTTACTGATCTTGCATGGCATGAAGGGATGGCAGAATGGAAAACGCTTGGTGAATTAACCCAAGGAAAACTTGTGTATGAACCAATTGGTCATACATCGACTTCATTTCCATCGCCAATTCAAACTGAAACAGTATCTCCTACTCAACAGTATCAAGCTAAAGCATCTACGCAAGAAAGCAATGTCGAACTAGCATCTATTGGTTCTCGTGCATTAGCCAAAGCGGTTGATCTCATGTTGTGGCTACCAACCCTAGCTATTCCATCATTTTATTTCAACGATGAACAACTTCAGCAGCTTTCTGAACTGCAACAGCAAATGCAAGCAACTGAGTTTGCTTCATCGAAAGCCGCCGAACTGCAACAACAATTGTTTCAACTCATTCCCGTTGAAGCATGGCAGAGCATCATGATCTATATCTTGGTTATGCTCATGATTCAAGCTTATTTTATTGCCAAATCTGGTCAAAGTATCGGCAAAAAACTTGCTCGAATTAAAATTGTTGATGTCGAAAGCAACGATCAGGTGAGTTTAATCCGCTCGTTTTGGTTGCGTAGCGTTTTATTTATTATTTTAAACTTCCTGTTAGTCCCGATTATCACAATCATTGACTATGCATTTGCACTTGGCAAAAACCGCCAAACATTACACGATAAATTCGCAAAAACCAAAGTGATTAAGCAATAATTACAAATCAATAAAGAAAAGAGGACTAAATCCTCTTTTCTTTATATTAAGCTGATATTTATAGAAAAAGCATATCGCCAAATAACAATCCCTACAAAATAAATCGGGTTTTAAAACAAGCATTTCACACCACTTTATCAGTAGCTTAGTTTTTCAATATGAGGCATAATGCCCAACAACGTAGCGGTGTCGCATGTTTGTTAAGCATTTATTAAAAGAAATTCTTAGCAAACATGCGACACTTTATTCGCTATCCCATAATTTAATTAGGGAATGGGACTCTTCACCGAGGTTGTAAAATGAGACAAACGATTTTAGCTGTATTGTCTTTATCAACGCTTGCTGTGCTCTTAACTGGGTGCGGTGGTGATATGGTACTTCTAAACAGTAAAGGTCCAGTTGGTCAGGGTCAAGGTAGCCTGATGATGACTGCGATCTATCTAATGCTATTGGTGGTCATCCCATCAATCATTATGGCATTATGGTTTGGTTGGAAATATCGCGCGTCAAATAAAGATGCAGACTATAAACCTACTTGGGCACACTCTACGACAATTGAGATCGTTGTTTGGGGTGTTCCAGTCATTATTATTGGTATTTTAGCTTGGTTAACTTGGTGGGGTTCCCACAAGTATGACCCTTACCGTCCATTAGAATCAGATAAAGCACCATTAACGATTCAAGCAATTGCTGAACAGTTCAAATGGGTATTTATCTATCCTGAGCAAAATATTGGTACGGTAAATGAAATACGCTTCCCAGTAAAAACGCCACTCAGCTTTAAAATCACCTCTAACTTCACAATGAACTCATTCTTCATTCCACAGTTAGGCGGTCAAATTTATGCGATGGCAGGTATGCAAACTCATCTTCACTTATTGGCAGATGAGCCAGGTATCTTCCGTGGTATTTCTGCGAACTATTCTGGTTATGGCTTTTCACAAATGCGTTTCATGGCGCATGGTGTTAGTGACGCAGAATTTGCACAGTGGGTAGAAGCGGTAAAAGCGGGTAATGGTACAAGTATCAATGCTGAAGCAATTCAAAAAGGTACACTTGACCAAGCTGAATTAGCAACTTTACGTGATGGTAACCGTTCTAAACATCAGATCGAAGTTCTAATCGCCAAAGCAAAAACACCAGAAGAGAAACAAGCGGCTGAGGAAATGAAATCATATCCTACTGCCCCACATCCAGTGACTTATTACTCTTCGGTTGAGCCTAAATTGTTCGAATCTGTAATCAATCAATACATGAGCAACTATCATGGTGCAGATCACTCAGCATCTTCTGCTGACCACACCACTGATGTTGAACATGCGACAGCTTCTACAGAGGAATAAGACATGTTTGGAAAGTTAGGGTTGGATGCAATTCCACACGATCCAATCGTGTTGGTGACTATTGCATTAATGGTTTTAGGTGGTATCGCACTTCTTGCAGGTATTACTTATTTCAAAAAATGGGGCTACTTGTGGAACGAATGGTTCACCTCTGTAGACCATAAAAAAATTGGTATCATGTATATCCTCGTATCAGTGGTCATGCTTCTGCGTGGTTTTGCTGATGCAATCATGATGCGTTTACAGCTTTTCCTCGCTAAAGGTGGCGGTGAAGGTTATTTACACCCAGAACACTACGATCAGATTTTCACTGCGCATGGCGTAATCATGATCTTCTTCGTAGCAATGGGTCTTGTTGTAGGTATGATGAACATCGCCGTTCCACTGCAAATTGGTGCACGTGACGTGGCTTTCCCATTATTAAACTCTTTGAGCTTCTGGTTATTCGCCGGTGCTGCTGGTTTGATGATGGCATCTCTTGCGCTTGGTGAGTTCGCAGCAACAGGTTGGATGGCTTATCCTCCTCTATCAGGTATTGAGTATTCTCCTGGTGTTGGTGTTGATTATTATATTTGGGCACTTCAGGTTTCTGGTCTCGGTACGCTTTTAACAGGTGTTAACTTCTTTGTTACCATCATTAAAATGCGCGCGCCAGGCATGAAACTGATGGACATGCCGATCTTCACTTGGACTTCACTTTGTACGGCTGTATTGATCATTGCTTCGTTCCCTGTATTAACAGGTACACTTGCAATGCTTACACTTGACCGTTACTTCGGTTTCCACTTCTTCACAAATGAGCTTGGCGGTAGTCCAATGCTTTATGTGAACTTGATTTGGACATGGGGTCACCCTGAAGTATATATCTTAGTATTACCAGCCTTTGGTTTATACTCAGAAATCGTAGCAACCTTCTCTCGTAAAGCGTTGTTCGGTTATAAGTCTATGGTGTATGCAACCATCGCAATTACTGTACTTGCGTTTGTTGTATGGCTTCACCACTTCTTTACCATGGGTGCTGGTGCGAACGTCAATGCGTTCTTCGGTATCATGACCATGGTTATTGCGATTCCTACAGGTGTGAAGATCTTCTCTTGGTTATTCACCATGTATAAAGGTCGTATCACATTCACGACACCAATGTTATGGACGCTTGGCTTCCTTGTGACTTGTGGTATCGGTGGTTTGACTGGCGTACTTATGGCTGTTCCACCTGCGGACTTCCTTGTACATAACTCATTATTCTTGATCGCTCACTTCCATAACGTGATTATCGGTGGTGTGGTGTTTGGTATGTTTGCCGGCATCATCTTCTACTGGCCGAAAATGTTTGGTTGGAAGCTCAATGAAGCATGGGGTAAAGCCTCATTCTGGTTCTGGTTCATCGGTTTCTATTTTGCATTCATGCCACTTTATATCCTTGGTTTCATGGGTATGACACGTCGTTTGAATACATATGACAACCCTGAATGGGATCCATACTTAGCGATCGCATTGTTTGGTGCTGTTTTGATTGCAATCGGTATTGCATGTTTCTTAATGCAAATCATCGTTGGCTTCTTACAACGCAAAGACAATATGGACTACACTGGCGACCCATGGGATAGCCGTACGTTAGAATGGGCAACTTCGTCTCCAGCTCCATTTTATAACTTTGCGCATGTTCCTGCTGCCGATGGTATCGATCGCTTCTGGACAGACAAAGAAAATGGTGTAGCATACGCTCGCAATACCAAATATGAAGACATCCACATGCCGACAAATCGTGCTGCTGGTTTCGTCATTGCGATGTTCATTACCGTTCTTGGTTTTGCTCTCATCTGGCATATTTGGTGGCTTGCTGTCGTTTCATTCGTCGCTGCTATTATCAGCTTCATCGTAAGCTCATTCACAAAGAATGTGGATTACTATGTCCCTGCTGCTGAAGTCGAACGTATTGAGAATGAACGCTATGCGTTACTTGAAAAACACTTGAAGAAGGACTAAGGATATGGCTGAAGTACTTCATCACGATAACCACGGACACGACGGTCATCACGAACATGATGATACCGATATAACGGTCTTTGGTTTCTGGACATATTTGATGAGTGACTTGATCCTTTTCGGATCACTCTTCATCGCATTTGCTGTATTAAGCAGTCATATTCCACCTGGTACACCTAGTGCATACGACTTATTCCATGATTCTTTGGGATTCGTATTAGCTGAAACCTTTGCACTCCTTATTTCTTCTGTGACATTTGGTTTTGCAGTACTCGCATCTTATAAAAAGAATGTTAACCAAGTTCTTTTATGGTTAATCATTACTTTTATTTTTGGTGCAACGTTCATTGGGATGGAAATCTATGAATTCCATCACCTTGTTCATGAAGGTTATGGCCCAACTAAGAGTGCATTCTTATCAGCGTTCTTTACTTTAGTTGGTACACACGGTATCCACGTAACTTCTGGTTTAGTGTGGATGATCGTACTCATGTATCAAATCAAGAAGAACGGTTTGACACTACCGAATACACGTCGTCTTGCTTGCTTAAGCTTGTTCTGGCACTTCCTTGACATCGTTTGGATCTGTGTATTCAGCGTGGTTTACTTACTGGGAGTTCTCTAATGAGTAGTCATGATCATAATGCTGCTGGCGCATCACACGGTAATGTAAAACAATACACGGTTGGTTTTATCCTTTCTGTCCTGCTCACCATCATCCCTTTCGGGATGGTGATGGCTGGCGGTTTCAGTCGTGGCGTTTTAGTTACAGTAATTGCAATCACTGCCGTAGCTCAGGTACTTGTACAACTTGTGTACTTCTTACACATGAATACATCATCTGATCAACGCTGGAACCTTATTGCATTTATCTACACAATTTTATGTATCGCTGTACTTCTAGTCGGTTCTGTGTGGATTATGAATTATCTACATTACAACATGATGATCTAAACTGATTGACATGTTGAAAAAATACTTATTCCTGACTAAGCCAGGAATTCTCTTCGGTAATTTCATTACCACCTTGGGCGGCTTTTTTCTAGCCGCCCAAGGCTCTATAGACCTCTTCTTATTATTATTGACCTTAATCGGAACAACATTCGTGGTTGCTTCTGGTTGTGTTGTAAATAATGTAATTGATCAAGACATCGATCAAAAAATGCAACGCACCATGAACCGTGCACTTGTTAAAAAAACAATCTCCTCTCCGATTGCATTACTTTATGCATTGGTACTTGGTCTGATTGGCTTTAGCATTCTATGGTTTTATGTCAATGCTTATGCTTTTTTATTCGCAGTTATTGGTTTTGTGGTCTATGTCGGTTTTTATAGTTTGTGGACGAAACGTACCACAATCCATCAAACCGTGATTGGTAGTATTTCTGGGGCGAGTCCTCCTGTTATTGGTTATACGGCTGTTAGTCATCAATTCGATATGGCTGCCCTTTTGATTTTTGTTGCATATGCTTTATGGCAAATGCCACACTCATGGGCAATCGCAATCTATCGCTTTGACGATTACAAAAATGCAGGAATTCCTATTTTACCTGTAGCTCGTTCTATTCTTCGAACGAAAATAGAATCACTCATTTATGTGGTTTTATTTATGCTGGCGATGAATGCACTGTATGTCTATGGATACACCGATGTTATTTTTCTGGTGATCTGTAATGTACTTTGCGCGTACTGGCTCTACATTGGTATTTTAGGGTTTAAAGCTGAGAACGATCAGCTTTGGGCAAAACGCTTCTTCCTATTTTCAGTGATTTTAATCACTGTGATTAGTTTAAGTTTTAGTTTTACTTTCAATAGCCCTGCACCTTTCCTCCCAATTTTTTAAAAAGATAGAGATCAGCTCTATCTTTTTATTCGCATATCTAGGCTTTACTGGCTTACTTCACGCCAAACGACGAATATCGCTTGCGATTTCAACTAAACCTGTCTAAAATCGCAGCTTCGCAATTTGCGACTTAACTTTTTAAGTTATGACTCCTTGCTTCTAACATTGTTGTTAGGGGCTGTTTAAACCGTAAGGAGCTGACAATGCGTCATTACGAAATCGTACTTTTAGTACACCCAGATCAAAGCGATCAAGTTGTAGGTATGGTAGAACGCTATATCTCTCAGATCAAAGAAGCTGAAGGTCAAATTCACCGTTTAGAAGATTGGGGCCGCCGTCAATTGGCTTACCCGATTAACAAAATTCATAAAGCGCACTACATTCTTATGAATGTTGAATGTGGTCAAACGACTCTTGATGAATTAGAAGAATTGTTCCGTTATAACGATGCAATTATTCGTAACATCATTATTCGTCGTGAACACGCAATTACTGAAGAATCTTTACTTGCGAAAAGTGCTGAAGAAAAACGTGCGCGTAAAGCTCAACGTGAAGAAGCACAACACGTCACTCAAGAAGCTGAATAAGGAGAACCTCAATGGCACGTTTTTACCGTCGTCGCAAGTTCTGCCGCTTTACAGCTGAGAAAGTTGCGTACATCGACTATAAAGATATCGACACTTTAAAACAGTACATTACTGAAAACGGCAAGATTGTTCCTAGCCGTATTACAGGTACTAAAGCTCGTTATCAACGTCAATTAGCATTAGCTATTAAACAAGCTCGCTATTTGTCTTTGATTCCGTACACTGACAACCATAAGTAAGTGAGGTGAGCTGTGGACGTTATCTTATTACAACGCATTAAAAATCTTGGTAAATTAGGCGACAAAGTATCAGTGAAAGCTGGTTACGGTCGTAACTTCTTGATTCCTCAAGGTAAAGCAGTAGCTGCTACTGAAGCAAATACTTCTGCTTTTGAAGCACGTCGTGCTGAACTTGAGAAACAAGAAGCTGACATTTTAGCTTCTGCAAATGCACGTGCTGAACAATTGAACGAAGTTAATATCGTTATCACTGCTAAAGCTGGTGATGAAGGTAAACTTTTCGGTTCTATCGGTACTCGTGATATTGCTGATGCTTTAACGAATGCTGGTCTAGTTGTAGACCGTGCAGAAGTTCGTTTACCAAACGGTGCGCTTCGTCACACTGGTGAATTCAACGTCGCAATTCAATTGCATCATGATGTTGTTGCTGAAGTTCTCGTTACTATCGTATCTGAGTAATTTCTGCAAAAAAAAGAGCATGTTTTACATGCTCTTTTTTTATGCCTAATCATCATGTAATTACAAAGTTAATGATTAAAAATACAATTAGCGCATCTCCAATAAATATTTCACATAATTTACTGCACTTTGTTCAATATCATTTTGGGTAGGCTGAACCTCTCCTTCCTCTGGATTAGTGTCCATTCCATAAAACGCATACATAGCTTGATAGTCAGCCTTCACATAACGCGCTGTAAGCTCAAAAGGCGCACACAGTTCTTTGAGACTGAACTGGTATCGCCCATCTCCTGAATAGTCTTTCTCTTTAATACCTGCTGACACAGCGAGCGTTATTTTTTTATCTTTTAACTGATTACCTGTAGATCCATAAGCCCAGCCATAGGTGAGCACGTCATCCAACCATTGTTTTAATAATGGAGGGCAGTTAAACCAATATATCGGGAATTGGAAGACCAAATCTTGATGCGCTTCAACCAATGCCTGCTCTTTTATTACATCAATACGACCATCGGGGTAACTTTTATAAAGCTCATGTACAGTGAACTCATCTGGATATTGTTGTAACTCTTCAATCCAACGTTTATTAATGACGGAATTATCAATATCAGGGTGAGCAATAATCACTAGCGTTTTTTTCATTCTAACCGACTCCAAAATCATAAATATTTTCTTTAATAAGCGAGAAATATATTATAAGAATATGCTGAACATAATTGAAGTACGGTAATTATGGTTATATACTATACCAAAAGTTAGTGTCAGAAGAAAATTATGGAAATTTGCGCACCCCCACATATCGACTTAGAGCAAACTGATTTTGGATATACGCTTTCACTGATCAGTGGCAAATATAAAATGATTATTATGTATTGGCTTTATCAACATAAGTCCATCATGCGCTTTAATGAGTTAAAACGTTCGATTGGCAATATTTCATTCAAGACTTTAAGTCTTACCTTGAAAGAAATGGAAAGAGATCAGCTTATTATTCGTAATGAATATCCACAAATTCCACCTAAAGTTGAATATAGCCTGTCAGAGCGAGGACTTTCCTTGATTCCTCTGTTAGACATGATGTGTCAATGGGGAGCTTCCAATCGACTCTAGAATCTAAACTTCACTTTTTCATCAATTAAACAATTTTTCCAAATTAAGTTCCCTCGATGTGATTCATTTGGATTAAGATAGTCAGTTGTTACTGTTTCATCTTTTTATTAGGTCTTGTTATGTCACAGGCGAATGCCAATTTTACAAAAAATCCTCCAAAGACAGAGAGTAAAATGAGTGACTCAGGTCAACTAAAGGAATTCCGTACCCCTCCCCACAATCTTGCTATTGAGCAAGCGGTATTAGCCGCATTGATGACGGTTGCTGAATCATTCGAACAAGTCAGTGACTTACTCAAAGAAAATGATTTTTATGCAACACGCCATAAATACATCTATCGTGCGATTGAGAAACTGGCACAAGAAAACTCGCCTTATGATGCCGTTTTAGTCAATGATTGGTTGCTCAAACAAAATCTACTCGATGCAATTGGTGGTGAAGAATATTTAATGCAATTGATGGCAGACTCGCCTTCAAGTTTTTATAATCTTGAAACCTATGCCAGCAAGATCAAAGAGTTTTCGACTCTACGTACAATGATCAAAGTAAGCACAGATATTCTGCAAAATGCTTACGATACCAAAGGTCGTCCTGTCAGTGAAATCCTTGATCTTGCTGAAACTCAAATCTTTTCATTGGCAGAACAACATAACAATAATAAAAAAGATTCAGGTCCTAAATCGATTAGTTCAGTGACAGCCGATGTAATCATGAAACTCGATGAACTTTCTAAATTAGAAGGAAGTATCACAGGTTTAACTACAGGCTTCTTAGAACTGGATAATAAAACCTCAGGGATGCAAGCTGGAGATTTAATCATTGTTGCAGCGCGTCCATCTATGGGTAAAACCACATTTGCCATGAACTTGGTTGAAAGTGTTTTACAATATAATCGATTGCCTGCACTGGTTTTTTCTATGGAAATGCCAGCAGACTCGATCGCTATGCGTTTGATTTCCGCGATGGGGAAAGTCCATCAAGGACACTTGCGATCAGGTAATCTTGATGCAGATGAATGGACAAAAGTCACAGGTACAATTTTGCAGTTACAACAAATGCAATTGTATATTGATGACTCCTCTGCCTTGCCACCAACGGAACTAAGAGCACGTGCACGACGTATCGCTAAAATGCATGATGGCAAAATTGGCTGTATCATGGTCGACTATTTACAGTTGATGAAAGTCCCGGGCATGGGAGATAACCGTGTCGGCGAGATTTCTGAAATTTCTCGAAGCCTGAAAGCCTTGGCAAAAGAAATGCAATGTCCTGTGATCGCACTGTCTCAGCTTAACCGTAGTTTGGAGAACCGACCAAACAAACGCCCTGTTATGTCTGACTTGCGTGAATCTGGTGCCATCGAGCAGGATGCTGACTTAATCATGTTTATTTACCGTGATGAAGTCTATAACAAAGAATCTAAAGAGGCAGGTACTGCTGAGATTATTATCGGGAAACAGCGTAATGGCCCGATTGGTTCTGTCCGTTTAGCATTTGAGGGTCAATACACTCGATTTAGCAATCTATCACCTGAGTTCTATGCTCAATACGATAACGATGAATAATACTTAATTTAATACCTGCTTATATACTTTCCAAGTCGTCCCAAAGGAGAAATCAGGGTGCGCCAAGCAACAGTTTATATTGACAGTTCCTCACTGCAATATAATTTAAACCGTGTCAAACAACTTGCTCCACATTCAAAAATTGTAAGTATGGTTAAAGCCAATGCTTACGGACATGGAATCAAAGACTGCTTAGCCGCCTTAGATCGCACAGATGCTTTTGGTGTCGCCTGCTTGGAAGAAGCAATTGAAATCAGGCAACTTGGATACACTCAACCCATTACGTTAATTGAAGGCGTTTTTTCTGAAGATGAAATGACGCATGTGATTCAATATCAACTTGAATGTATGGTTCATCACGCTCAACAAGTTGAATGGTTGATAGCACATAAAAATGCGTATAACGCACTCGGCTTAAAAGTGTGGGTCAAATTAAATAGTGGTATGAACCGTTTAGGCTTCAAAATCACAGAAATCATTGCTGTCATTCAACGTTTAAAAGCTGAAGGCTTTAGCTGCGTTTTAGCTATGCATTTTGCAAATGCAGATGCAGACCATCCTTTAAACGAACAGCAAATAGATCAGTTTCTACAAGTAAAACAGGCTTGTGAACCGATCATGGCTTCTTGCTGTAATTCTGCGGCTATCTTTAAATATCCTGAATTACATTTCGATTTTGTCCGTCCGGGAATCATGCTTTATGGTGCTACCCCCTTTGCAGATCAAGATGTTCATAAACTTGATTTAAAACCTGTCATGACCTTTAGTGCGGAAATCATTGCATTAAATCATATTCAACAAGGTGAGCATGTCGGCTATGGCTCTAGTTTCACTGCGACAAAAAATATGAAAATTGCCATCGTTTCTGTTGGTTATGGCGATGGATATCCGCGTGCTTATCTAAAACCAAACTTCGTTGCGATTAATCAACAACTTGTTCCAGTTGTCGGGCGTGTCAGTATGGATATGCTCGCAATCGATGTAACTGACATTGAGGCAGAAATAGGCACCCGAGTTGAACTTTGGGGTAAGCATCGCTTAGTCGATGATGTTGCAGATGCCAATGGCACTATTGGATACGAACTACTGTGTCGTTTAACACAAAGACCATCTCGACGGAAAAACCCGTAACCAAATACGCCTTGTGCTCTTTTTTCGTTTTATCTTTAATACGATTTTGACGATTTAAACGAAAAAAGCATGTTGAAATTTATTTACGATAATCCACTCTATAAAATGCCGTTACAGCAATTTGTTCTCTTTCTAGCACGAATTTCACTCGGCATTTTCTTCTTCACAACGGGCTTCAATAAACTTTTCGTTGAGAAAAATAAATTAATTATGCTAGAAACCATTATTGATGCAGGCATTCCATTTCCTGAGATGATGAGCAGCTTTGTTTCAGCTACGGAAATGCTAGCAGGCTTCTTGCTAATTATTGGATTATTTACACAAATCGGCAGTATTTTATTATTTATGATCTGCTTAACAGCTTTATATACAGTTGGAATTCACACGATTCCGCCCAATCTAGATTCCATCAGCTGGCTCAGTTGGTTTTTTTATATTCACGATTTTCTATATATGCTGATCTTAGCGATCCTGATTACATCTAAATCTCAATTTATGTCCTTGGATCATATCCTAAACAAAAAATTTGCGTCTTAAGATAAAAATACCAGACAAAATAAATGTTTATTAAGGTGAACTGGTACTTTCGGATCTTTATAAACCATAATCATTTGTTGGTTCAGGTAACTCTTGCAAACCACGGCGCAAGGTTTCAGACCACTGTTTACTGATCTGGGTGAAATAAGGATCTTCTTCATTGATACGCTTGGCAGCAGGGCTTTTAAAACTATCCTTATGATAAACCAAAGCATCTAAAGGCAAACCAACAGAAACATTTGAACGTAAGGTTGAGTCAAAAGAAATTAATGAGCAGCGTAAACCTTCGCTTAAAGGCATCGTATAGTGTAATGCGCGATCTAAAATGGGTTTGCCATATTTGCTTTCACCAATTTGAAAATAGGGTGTATCTGTGGTTGCGCGAATAAAATTACCTTCAGGATAGACATTATAGAGCTGTATATCTTCACCCAAAATTTGACCACTCACCAAAATACTGCATGAATAATTCATTTGCTCATGTGTATTGCTCGTAATATCTTCTAAAACACGACGCAAGGTTTTACCAACCAGTTCAGCAACCTCAAACATGGTATTTACCGTATACAGGTTTGGCTCTTGGTTTAAAGTTAAAGTATTTTGCAAGTGCCCAACGACCGCTTGAGTGGTTGCCAAATTGCCTGCTGTTTGCAGTGCAATAAAACGCTCGCCCTCGACACCAAAGGTATGCAATTTACGAAATACAGAAATATGATCGACCCCTGCATTGGTTCGAGTATCGCTAATCAACACTAAACCTTGTTCTAATCTTAATGCACAACAATAGGTCATTTTTCTCTCTTTACATTCAACAAGCCAATACCTGAACAGTAGACATCATACTTTCAACGCCACCTTGTTCACGCACACCACGAATTGGTGCAACATCTAGATAATCACGTCCAACTGCAACGTAGATATGATTCTGAGGTGTAAATATTTGATTACTTACATCGAAACAATACCATTGATTATCTAAAAAAACCTCTGCCCATGCATGACTGGCAAGGTGTGGTTGATTTCGATCGTATAAATATCCCGAAACATACCGTGCAGGTAATTGTAGTACGCGACACATCGCAATCAATACATGTGCATGGTCTTGGCAGACACCTTGACCTGCATAAAATGCATCTATTGCAGAGGTTGTGACTGATGTACTTTGTGGTTGATAAGAAATTTGCTGTAAAATTTTCTCTGATAAAAGGATCACATGTTGACGATCTTTAACTTTAACCACTGAATGAGCAAAGTCCGACATGGCTAAATCACAACAAGTTATTGCGGTACGCTGCTGAAAAAGCATTGGGGAAATATCACTTTCAAAACAACCGAGTTCAGTATCCAATAAATCAACAATCCCCTGTGCCATAATTGTTAAATAACGATAATCATGACGTTGAGTCGCTGTAATCCATAAATTATTAAAAGCATCCCGCTTGCATGTGTATTGTCCTGGCACACTCACATGCCAAGTCTCAACAATTTGATGCTGAGAACTTTGGGGCATCATTTTTATAGACTGCACACTGTTTCGTGCAGTCTCGGTATAACGATAATGAGTTTGGTGATTCACCATTAGCTTCATGAGCTTACCTCAAATTGATTTTCCAGCGTATAAGTAAATGCATAAAACTGATTTAAATAAGGCTGATCTTTTAATATCTCCCAACTCGGCTTTAAATCGTCCCAACCTAAATGAAACAACCGTTCAATGATGGGTTCGACCGTATTAAGTACATGATTAATATTATGTTGAAAGCGGAAGTAGGTATCAATTCGTTCTACGTTCTGTCCAATATGTAGGAATAAGCAAATTTCCTCTTGCTCTGTTTCTAAAATTGCACAACATTGCTTCACTATATCACCAATTGCTAAAGCATCAGATGGTGCATTTTTAATGAGATGATTGAGTTCCGCATAAGCTTGAGCCGATAATAGCCCTCTTAACTCCTGAATATTATCACGCGCAATCTCAAGCTGACTCAACAATGAATAAGGCTGCTTTCGATCCAACATAAACTGATTTAAACTTTCAGCATCATCAATCTGCAAATAAAGCGCTTGAGCAAATGCCGCTGCTTGCTGATCATTAGCTAATGGCAACTGACGTACAACATGATCAATTCTAAATAAATAACGACCCAACCAGTAAATATGTTGGGCATTTGAGCGAAGTAAAACCATACATGTCCTCCCTTATATATTTTAAAATCAGCTAGAACACATCCCGATAAAATACAGTTCTGTGTTTTAGACTATAGCGCTGCTAGGAAGACCTTTAAGAAGGTAATGTTTCAACCACCCATGTATCTTTGATTCCTCCACCTTGAGAAGAATTAACAACCAACGAACCTGCTTGCATAGCGACACGGGTTAAACCACCAGGAACGATTTCAGTGCGATAAGGTGAGCTTAGTACAAAGGGACGTAAATCAATATGTCGTTCTGCCACACCATCAGATGTCAGTGTAGGTGCAACGGATAGTGCTAAAGTTGTTTGTGCAATATATAAATGCGGCGCTTCAATAATTTTTTCTCTGAATGCCTCAATTTGTTGTTCATTTGCCTGAGGACCAATTAACATGCCATAGCCGCCTGAACCTTGCGCCTCTTTTACCACCAATTTCTCTAGATTGCTTAACACATAATCAAGCTGCTCAGCATCACGGCATTGATAAGTCGGAACATTATTTAAAATTGGCGTTTCACCTAAATAGAATTGAATCATCTGATCCACATAAGGATAGATAGACTTGTCATCTGCCACACCTGTTCCCGGCGCATTGGCAATCACCACATTATGTTGTAAATATGCCGCCATAAGGCCAGCAACACCTAAACAACTATCGGGTCTAAAAACCAATGGATCTAAAAACTCATCATCCACCCGACGATAAATCACATCAACTTGTTGGCGGCCACGAATCGTTTTGACATAAACTTTATCATCCTCTACAAATAAATCTCGACTGGTCACCAAGGGAACATCCATTTCACGCGCTAAAAAAGCATGTTCATAATAGGCACAATTGAACCGACCCGGCGTTAAAACAACGATTAAGGGCTGATCAACATATGCATTTTCTTCTAAAATTTCTCGTAACACGCTTGGAAAGTGCTCGATCCCTTGTAAATTATTACTTAGGCACAAATCTGGCATCAACTTTTGACTGATTTTACGACTCTCGATCATATAAGACACACCAGAAGGTGTTCTTAAATTGTCCTCAAGAACAAAAAAATCGCCTCGACCATCTCGAACAATATCAATACCACTGATTTGTGAATAAACCTTACCTTTTAAAGCATGCTTTAACATATGCGGTTGGAAAGCCTCATGTGTCATCACTTGCTGTGCAGGGATCAAACCCTCTTTTAAAATATTTTGTCCGTGATAAATATCGTCTAGAAAGTAGTTCAACGCTTTGACTCGTTGCGTACATCCTGCTGCGATCTTTTCCCACTGTTTTTTTTCAATGACACGCGGGATCAAATCATAAGGAATGGTTCGCTCTACCCCTTCTTGATCGGCATAAACATTAAAGGTAATACCTTGATATAAAAAATGTTGTTTTGCCTCAGCACCGAGTGCTTTTAAGTCATCAAGACTATGCAGGCTCAACCATTGCTCAATTTTTCTTGATGCTTCACCATTAAAACTTTCATCGTCTAACATCTCATTAAAAAATTGTGACTTTAGTTGCTCAAATAGATTTTTTTTGACATTGAGCTGTTGAGTAAATGTAGATGAATGTACCGAGACTGTCGCTACTTGATCTGGAGCGTAATAGTCTGTGCTGATATCTAGGTTGTGTTCTTGTTCTGACATATAAACCTCGCTTCATCGTTTATTTATTCATAAATCAAATAAGCAATTTCAGTGCCATTCATATAAAAAGCTTCTTTTTTGATCAGATTTAAAATATTTAAACAAGTTTGGGTACATTTCAGTCGTAAATACGTAATCTAAATATGATGGGCTTGCTAAATAGATATAGTTTTTTTATTGTGTCTGCTTTAGACCATTAAATTACGTACCCAGCTTATGTCATCCATACAAGAAAAAGAAACCTCAAACAGCCTTTATCGCCAATGGCAAATTTTATCTCGTCTCTCCACAGGAAAATGGATGGGCACCCGTGAATTACAAGAAATCTTAGAGCGTGAAGGGATTGAAATCAGCCTTCGTACGATTCAACGCGATTTAAATCAAATCGCACAACGCTTCCCGATTGAAAGCAATAAAACCGTACCCCAAGGATGGCGCTGGCGTTCAGATGCCCCTATCCAAAGCTTGCCACATATGACCAGCTCACAAGCAGTGACTTTTATGATGGTAGAAGAGCATTTACGTCACTTGCTTCCACCAAGCTTACTTGAGGAGATGACACCTTGGTTTGATCTGGCAAAACGTAGTCTCTCCACTCAAAACAACGTTAGACAATGGATCAACCGCGTTCGTATTGTCCCTGCCAATCAACCATTAATTCCACCTATGGTGGATAAGCACGCGCAACAAGCAATTTACGAAGGGCTACTACAAGACAAGCAAATTGAGTGCATTTATCGAGCAAGAATCAATCAAGGTGAAGATAAGAGCTATATTCTTAATCCTTTAGCTTTGGTCCAAAAAGGTGCTGTGATTTATTTGATCTGTACACGGAATGACAAAACCGATGTACAAACTTTTGCTTTGCACCGTTTTAAAGCAGCTACAGTATTAGATAGCCGCGCACTACATCCTGTAAATTTCGATATTGATAGCTATATTGATTCTGGTGCGCTGGGTTTCCGGGTTGATTATAGTAAAGCAACTGAGCTCGTTGAACTGAAACTCACCATGACTGAAAGTACCGCTCAAAGTTTCTATGAGAGTCAGCTAAGCAAAGATCAGGTCATTCAGCCTCTAGAGGAAAATATCGTTGTGGTTTGTGCCACTGTCCCTTTTACCTCGCAACTGGTGTGGTGGTTAAGAAGTTTTGGTAAAAAGTTATTAAATATTGAACCAGCGGTTGTTTATAATGCGGTGAAGGAAATCAATGAAGATTAATAAATAAGTGGTCATATGCACATAACATTCTATATAATTGCATTGAAAAAATTATCATTAATCAAACACAGATAATTTATTAAAATATTTCTATTGGAAGAATTCAAATGCATAGCCCCGATAAATGTATAACTTTTCTTGGTCTCGTAACTATGATTTCATTTTTATCTGCCTGTGGTGGTAGCTCTACAAGTTCGGATAGTAGTTACACCTCTCCTAAAGTAATGAGTGAAGTTAAAACTGATTTAAAATTCTTAAATACATCTCTACCCTCTGCTCAATCGACAAATGTAGATACTCCTGTATATCGCTATACTCAAATTTTTAATAAAGAAAACGATCAATTCAAAACAAGCTATCGATTAGAGTTTGATTTTGACATGGATGCAAATACGCTTTATCGCTTAGAAGCGAATTATGATACATTAATTAATGCCACACCAAACTCAGTCAAATTAATGGAATTTGAAAAAAGTGGACAAAGCATAACTTTTAAAAAAGAATTTCAATGCTCACAAAATAACAATCCATGCGCTAACATTGTAAATTCAGTCAATATGAAAACGGGCCAAGCAAAGCTTGATTTTAACAATCTATTGTTAACTAAATCATCTTGGGCAGATGGCCAGATCAATACGATTACCCTTGCGGGCTCTGTTGAAGGGTTTCTTACTGAAGCACCTAGTACAGTTCAATTACCAGCGAGTCAAACTCACCAGTTCCAATGGTCAATTACTCCATCGGATCAAGATGGTTTAAACCTAATAAGTAACTACCACCAACTTGACTTCACAAACCATAATAAAGTCGAATTGTTTTTGGGAGATGGAACTACTATTGAAGACTCAGGAATTATTTCAATTCAAAATAATAAAGTTGAAAGTTTATATTATCAGCCTGCCTTATCTCCGAGTTTATTAGCAATCTATTGCAATCCAACAGATACTCCATGTCAAAACACATCCTACAACCCAAGCAATTATGAAGTTACTTTTAGCAATACTAAAGTCAATAGTGCTCTGGCAGGTATAGGGTATCTCAATGGCTCAACAGGATTATAAATAAAAAAGAGAACCACTTGGTTCTCTCAAACTTTTTAGAATTTTTTATTTAGAAATAAGCTGATTTTTGTTCTATTAAAATAATCAAACCAATTCTTTCCCCCCATGCGATCAGAATTGGTTTGTGCCATTTCATCACTAGAATATAATTCAGCATCGGCATGCTAATTCATATCCATTGTAGCGAATCGTTTTCATAGTCATTATTAAAACCCTCTTTGTTTTGAATGTAAAAATAATATAACGAGGATTTTTCTACTTGTGAAATAACAAAGATGGGATTCAAAAGCTGATTTTTTGCTATTAAACTTTTTACATACATCCCTTTTTTTCTCCCGTTGGGAGAAATACAAGGCGGCTAAACCATGATGAAAGATATCTATTGTCGCTGGTTTTAAAAATAGATGTTAAATACACAAAAACTATTCTTGCAATAATGTTTCAAAACCATGTAAATGCGTAAAACGTCCCACATGAACTTGATATTGATCTATCTTAGCTACAAGTCTTTGAAAATGCTCTGATTGAACATGCTGATCTAAAGCAGCTCGATCAACCCATTCTTCAATAAAAACGAAGTGCCCTTTCTGCTTTATATCATGATAAAGATCATAAGCTAAACACCCAGATTCAGCTTTTGTTTTCTCAACAAGCTCTTGATAAAGTGGTAAAACAATTTCAATTTTATCTGGCTGAATAAAATCTTCGGCAATTAATTTTAATGTCATACAACCTCCCCCTTATTCAAAAGTTTTCCATAAAAAAAGCTCTCAAAATAAATTTGAGAGCTTTTTTATCATCGACTCAGCTTATGCTGAAAATGGATGACGTAAAACGATTGTTTCTGCGCGGTCAGGGCCCGTTGAAACGATATCAATTGGGCAACCAATTAACGTTTCAATACGACGTACATAAGCCAATGCATTTGCAGGCAGTTGATCAATTTGAGTCAAGCCAACGGTAGACTCACTCCAACCTGGCATGGTTTCGTAGATTGGCTTTAGGCTTTCAAATGAAATCGCATCTGATGAACCCGCACAGCCAGAATCTACATCTTCATAACCCACGCAGATTTTGATTTCTTCTAAACCATCTAAAACATCTAACTTCGTTAAGCAGATACCAGATAAAGAGTTTACTTCAACTGAACGACGCAAGATCTCAGCATCAAACCAACCACAACGACGCTGACGACCAGTAGACGCGCCAAACTCGTGACCTACTGTTCCTAAATGACGGCCAATCGCATCACCTTGATCTGTCACTGCATCATAGTGCAACTCAGTTGGGAATGGACCAGCACCAACACGAGTTGTATAAGCTTTGGTAATACCTAATACATAATCTAAATGAAGTGGTCCCATACCTGAACCAGAGCTCACACCACCAGCAGTTGTATTTGAACTGGTTACATATGGATAAGTACCATGATCGATGTCAAGTAATGAACCTTGTGCACCCTCAAACATGATCGCCTTACCTTCTTTGCGGTAATCATGCAACACTTTAGTCACGTCGATGACCAATGGAGCTAGTACTTCACGCCATTCATTACAAAGAGCAAGTACATCTTCAAACTTCACTTCTTCAACGCCATAGAATTGAGAAAGTTGGAAGTTATGAAGTTCTAGCATTTCCTGAAGTTTTTCTTCAAGTAACGCACCACCACGAATCAAATCTGCTACACGCACAGCACGGCGAGCAACTTTATCTTCATAAGCTGGACCGATACCACGACCTGTTGTACCAATTTTGGCATTTCCACGCTTTTTCTCACGTGCTTGGTCAAGTGCAATGTGGTTTGGCAAAATTAATGGACAGTTTGGAGAAATACGGAGACGATCTTTAACAGGTACGCCTTCTGCTTCCAAAATTGCCATTTCTTTGATTAATGCTTCAGGAGATAGAACCACACCATTTCCAATTAAGCATAATACGTTTTCACGTAAGATACCTGATGGAATGAGGTGTAATACAGTCTTCTTACCACCGACCACAAGCGTATGACCCGCGTTGTGTCCACCTTGATAGCGTACGACCGCAGCCGCTTGATCTGTGAGCAGGTCGACGATTTTACCTTTGCCTTCGTCGCCCCATTGGGTACCAAGTACCACAACATTTTTGCCCATAATAGCCTCATTACATCATGCTGTTAAAATTGGAAACCAAGCTATGAGCTTAGCAATTAAATTTTTTCAATCACCCACTGCCCATTTTGAGACACCATCTGATGGGTCGCATAAGGCACCGAGCTTAAATCATCATTACCTAACAATTGCACCACACGTAGACCTTGGCTTCGGGCATCCGCAATTGCTTTTAATAAATCTTGGTCATAACCTTTAGGTGCGACTACAGTTTCTATTTCCACAAACTGGGTAGCGCCTAAAGCATATAGGTCACAACTAAATCCTGTTGCTGGACGTGCACGTCCAAAATGTTCACCGATGCCATCATAGCGTCCACCTTGTGCAAGTGGCGCAGCACGATTAGGTGCATAAATGGCATACATTAAACCTGTATGATAGTGATAACTACGCAACTCAATCACATCGATCCCAATATTTAGGTTAGACCACTGTGATTGAATTTGCGCAAATGTTGTTTTTAATGCATCAAATGCATTTCTAAAATCAACATCATTCAAAATATCTTGGCTTAAATGCGTTTGTAATGCATCAAGATCACTTGCATAACGACCTAATGCATAAAAATCAGCGCCCATTGCTAAGTCTTGGGTAAATTCCTCTAACTCAGGCAATGCTTTACGTTGATATAAATCTGACAGTTGGTTTTCGGTATTTTTATTTAATCCTGCTCGTTTGACCAAGCTGCGGAATAAACCAACATGCCCTAAATCTAAATGAACCCCTTCTAAGGTATGCGCATGTTCGATTAAACCTAACATCACATCAATCATTTCAACATCAGCTTCGATGCTGTCATGACCATACAACTCCGCACCTAACTGTAAAGGTGTGCGCGTTGCATTAAAGTTCTGTGCTTTTGTATGTAACACTGTGCCTGCATAGCAATAACGTGCAACACCTTCAACGGGAAGTACATGTGCATCAATACGCGCAACTTGCGGTGTCATATCCGCACGAATTCCAAGCAAACGACCAGAGAGTTGATCAATCACTTTGAAAGTAACTAAATCTAAATCTTGATTGGATTCGGAAAGTGAGGACAACGATTCGATGTGTTCAATAAATGGCGTATAGACCAATTGATAACCTCGAACTGCGAGGAAATCTAAAGCTTCTCGGCGCAAAGTTTCAACCACTTGCGCTTGTTCGGGTAATACATCTGCTACCCCGTCAGGGAGCAACCATGTCTCTGAAATGGTCATGTTCAAACCTAAAATCTGTTCACCGTGGAAGCATCCACACAAAAAGCAGCCACATAAAAAAATCGGGTGAATGCCCGATTCAGCGTAGTGTAGCATGAAGATTTATGCGATGCACCTGAGAATTTGAATAAAAACTGCTTATTCCACTCTCTAAAAAACAAACAGATTCTATATAATTAACCAATATTTTCAATAGATTATTGTTATTGATCTGGCTCAAAAATCCAAGTTCGCTGTCCAAAGAACTGTCCAATACCTGAACTATCACCTTGTTTCCAATTCACCTTATTTAATTTTTGAATCGCTTTAATCGCTTGTGTATTGAACGCAAAACAACCTTTTTCTAACATAGCTACGCGATGACTCTGACTCAATAAAAGTTCTTCACGAAACGCACTTTCGAAATCAAAATTAGAGTTTTTAAGTTCCTCTAACTGTTTACGCTCATAATCCAAACTAAGCTCAACGTCCCATAGCAATGGTGAAGCTAAGACTACATGGATTGTTTGATCATTGGTATTTCCGACAGCGCCGTAAATATAGCAAACAACAAAATTTCTTTATTTTTTATTTCCAGTTTTAATCATCATTTCCAAAACATTCACCAACTCAACATTTTGCTTTTCCAGTGCAGCAACATTGGCGATCATTTTATCGAGCACTTCTTGCTGAGTATGCATTTTTTTAGCTAAGTCCTGCATAATTTCTAAACTCTTTTTAAGATGTAGCTCTAAATGCAAAACCTTTTCTTCTACATGTAAAATTTGAGCATCACAATTTGGCTCTGGTTTATTTTTAAACTGAAACCAGAATAAAAATATAACCGCTAATAATAAAAGCGCAATAAATCCCCACATCAATATGAATGTCATTTAAATCCCCAAGTTAATTTATATAATTTAAACTAAATCATTCACACAAATGATTCACATAAATCAAGTAAACGATTTGCATAGCCCCATTCATTATCATACCACGCAAAAACTTTCGCTTGATGACCGACAACTATTGTCTGAGTCAAATCAACAATTAAGGAGTATGGTGAATGATTAAAGTCACTTGATACAAGGTCTTCATCCGTGACTTGCATAATCTGTGCATAATCAAATTGTGCTGCTTTTTTTAATACTTCATTGACTTTGTGCACAGTAATCGGCGCATGTGAAACAAAGGTTAAATCAATTGCTGCCACATTAATCGTCGGTACACGGATCGAATAGCCATCGATTCGATTTTCCATCTTTGGCATGACTCGTTTGAGCGCGCCCAATGCACTAGAAGTTGTTGGGATAATATTTTGTCCCGCTGCACGCGCACGGCGTAAATCCCGATGTGCATGATCAAGTACTGATTGATCTGCGGTCACAGCATGGATTTCAGTCATTAATGCCGTTTCAATACCAAATGCATCATCGATAATTTTGACCAATGGCACGAGCGCTTGAGTGGTACAAGACACACTGGAAATAATTTGGTCGGTGGCTTTAACTTCGGCATGATTGACGCCATAGACAATTGCAGCGTCCACAGAATCAAATGGAGCAGCCCCAATAATGACTCGTTTTGCCCCCGCCTCTATGTGACGCGTTGCATCCGCTCTGGAACGGAACAAACCCGTGCACTCAAGCACCACATCTATTTCTAGATTTGTCCACGGCAGCAATTCTGGCTGTGCCTGTTTAAAGACTTGTAATTTTAGCTGACGTTGGTTGGATTGAATATTTAGAAAAATCTGTTCATTTTCAATCTGAATTTCGACCTGACCCGCAAATCGTCCATGTGTGGTGTCATATTTAAATAAATGAACTAAGGTTTGTACATCTGCAATATCATTAATTGCAACGATTTCAAATTGAAATTGTTTAGGGTTTTCAAACCATGCACGTAATACATTCCGACCAATTCTGCCAAATCCATTAATCGCGATACGTTGCATGTAGAACCCTTATTCATAAAAACATCATCTTTGTGTATCAATATCTGTGAATACTTTATGTATAAAGTGTCATCAGACTTGTCTATGGTAAAACATGAACAGCGTTGTTGAATATAGATTTTTAGCTTAATCACAGTTTTATATGATATTGCTTGTAAAATCGTTGGTTGCACAGGTAATTTCCGTTATAATTTAGCACTTTCAAAATTATGGACGCTTGGTTGTGAGTACTCGTTTTATGACATCCGCTGAAATCCGTGAAGCATTTTTGCGTTACTTTGAATCGCAAGGGCATACACGTGTCGCTTCGAGTTCACTTGTTCCCGCCAACGACCCAACTTTGCTATTTACCAATGCTGGGATGAATCAGTTTAAAGACTGTTTCCTCGGTTTAGAAAAACGTAGCTATACGCGTGCGGCGTCTTCACAAAAAGTTGTGCGCGCAGGCGGTAAGCATAACGACCTTGATAATGTCGGTTATACAGCACGTCACCATACTTTCTTTGAAATGTTAGGTAACTTCTCTTTTGGTGATTACTTCAAACGTGATGCACTGAGATTTGCTTGGGAGTTTTTAACCAGTGAACAATGGTTAGGACTATCTAAAGATCGTTTATATGTCACGGTTTATCATACCGATGATGAAGCTTTTGATATCTGGAATAAAGACATCGGTCTAGACGCTGAACGTATTATCCGTATCGGCGATAAAGGTGCAAAATATTCTTCTGACAATTTCTGGACAATGGGTGATACCGGTCCTTGCGGTCCTTGCTCAGAAATTTTCTATGATCACGGCGATCATATCTGGGGTGGTTTACCAGGTTCACCTGAAGAAGACGGCGACCGCTTTATTGAAATCTGGAACAACGTTTTCATGCAGTTTAACCGTACTGCGGATGGCGTATTACACCCTCTTCCGGCACCTTCTGTCGATACAGGTATGGGCTTGGAGCGTATTTCGGCTGTACTACAACACGTCAACTCAAACTATGAAATTGACCTGTTCCAACACTTATTAAAAGCTGCTGCAGATATTATTGGTTTCGATACCTCGACCATCGAAGCTGAAGCAAATGAGAAAGGGACAAAAGTTGAATACCCTGCTTCACTGAAAGTCGTAGCTGATCATGCTCGTTCTTGCTGCTTCTTGATTGCTGATGGTGTAAATCCTTCAAACGAAGGTCGTGGTTATGTACTCCGTCGTATTATTCGTCGTGCAGTCCGCCACGGCAACAAATTAGGCGCAACGGGTACATTCTTCTACAAAATGTTGCAACCGCTCATTGAAACCATGGGCGAAGCTTATCCTGAACTTGCTGCTCGTAAAGACGCGATCGAAGCGACATTGATCCGTGAAGAAGAACAATTTGCGAAAACACTTGAGCAAGGTTTGAAGTTATTAGAAGCTGAACTTGTTCAACTTAAAGGTAATGTGATTGCGGGTGAAACTGTATTTAAACTTTATGATACCTATGGTTTCCCGACTGACTTGACTGCGGATATTGCGCGTGAACGTGACCTGACGATTGATGAAGCAGGTTTTGAAGTAGAGATGGCAGCACAACGCCAACGTGCGCGTGATGCTGGCAAATTCGCAGTTGACTATAACAGCATTGTTAAAGTTGAAGGTGAAACACAATTTGATGGCTATGATGCAACTCAGGGTCAAGGTCAAATTGTGGCAATCTACAAAGATGGCGTTCAAGTTGATGAAATCAATGAAGGCGATGAAGCACTGATCGTTTTAAACCAAACCCCTTTCTATGCGGAAAGCGGCGGTCAAATCGGTGACACGGGTATTTTCAGAAATGATACGGGCATCTTCGAAGTTCAAGATACCAAGAAATCTGGTGGTGCATTTGTACATCAAGGTATCGTGACTGTGGGTAGCCTCAAAGCAACGCAGAATGTTGAAGCAACAGTTAAAGCAGATATTCGTGATGCGACTGCGCGTAACCACTCTGCAACGCACTTGTTACATGCTGCTTTACGTCAGATATTAGGTTCACACGTACAGCAAAAAGGTTCTCTGGTTGCCAGCGACATTTTACGTTTTGACTTTGCCAATGATCAGCCTGTTTCATTTGAACAATTGCAACAGATTGAGCGTTTGGTCAATGCTGAGGTGATTGCCAACACACCAGTAAGCACTGAACTTCTGGATATTGAATCTGCCAAATCAAAAGGCGCAATGATGCTTTTTGGTGAAAAGTATGGTGACGAAGTTCGTGTGCTTTCAATGGGTTCTGTGATTGATGAAAAGAATTTCTCAATCGAACTTTGTGGTGGTATCCACGTGAAGCGCACAGGTGATATTGGTTTATTCAAAATCACATCTGAAGGCGGTGTTGCAGCAGGTATTCGTCGTATTGAAGCTGTGACTGGTACTCAAGCACTTGACGTTATTCAGAAAGCAGATGCTGATATTCAAACGATCAATAGCTTGTTAAAAGCACAAAAAGATCAAACTGTAGAAAAAGTTGAAGCAATTGCTGAAACTGCTTCAGCTTTGCAAAAGCAAATCGAGCAATTAAATCAAAAATTAGCAAGCTTCCAAGCCGCTGATTTGCTTGATCAAGTGAAAGAAATTGCAGGTCGTCAAACACTGATTACCACGGTAAAAGGCTTGGATGCAAAATCATTACGCAATTTGCATGACAGCGTAAAATCAAAATTGGAAGATGCAGTCATTATTTTAGCTGGCGTTGATGGTGATAAAGTGAGTTTAATCGCCTCTGTCGCTAAACAACATGCTGCACATCTAAAAGCAGGTGACATCATCAAACACTTAGCTCAAGAGCTGGGTGGTAAAGGTGGTGGTAAACCTGACTTAGCACAAGGTGGCGCGCCACTAAACGAGAAGTTTGATCAAGTGATTGCAGCACTGCCTGCTTGGCTTGAGCAATAAGAACTTCACTTTTGTGTAACTGACCCTGATGCCATTCAGGGTCATGGCTTATATGGAATAACTATGGCTTTAATCGTTCAAAAATATGGCGGTACTTCGATGGGTACTCCTGAGCGCATTTTAAATGTTGCTCGTCGTGTCAAGCGTTGGCATGATCACGGTCACAAAGTGGTTGTGGTTGTGTCTGCAATGAGTGGTGAAACTAACCGCTTACTTGCGCTTGCAAAGGCCATTACCAGCACCCCTGACCCACGTGAACTAGATCAAATGGTGTCAACGGGTGAACAAGTAACGATTTCCATGTTAGCTATGGCACTAAATTCAATTGGTGTAGATGCTAAATCATATACTGGTCGTCAAGTTGGTATTAAAACTGACAGCGCATTTACTAAAGCACGTATCGAATCAATTGACACAGATATCATGACCGAAGATTTAGACGCTGGTCGTGTATTGGTTGTTGCGGGCTTTCAAGGCTTCGATGCCAAAGGCAATACCACAACCTTAGGTCGCGGTGGTTCAGATACTTCTGGTGTCGCGCTTGCTGCTGCATTAAAAGCAGATGAATGTCAGATTTACACGGATGTCGATGGTGTTTATACCACTGACCCGCGTGTTGCACCTAAAGCAAAGAAAATTGATCGTATTTCTTTTGAAGAAATGCTGGAAATGGCATCTTTAGGCTCAAAAGTTTTACAAATTCGCTCTGTTGAATTCGCAGGTAAATATCAAGTTCCATTGCGTGTATTATCGAGTTTTGACAATGATGATGATGGTATTTTTGATGAAGAATTCAAACAAAATGTAGGCACACTAATTACCACTGAGGCAGAAGACGATATGGAACAACCAATCATCGCAGGTATTGCATTTAACCGTGACGAAGCAAAATTAACGATTTTGGGTGTTCCTGACGAACCAGGTATTGCGTCTAAAATCTTGTCGCCGATCAGTAATGCCAATATCGAAGTGGATATGATTATCCAAAATGTAGAAGAAGATGGAACAACTGATTTTACGTTTACCGTGAACCGTAATGATCTAGCGAAAGCAAAAGCGATTTTAGATCAAACAGCAAGTAGCATTGAAGGATGTGAAGTTGTCACACGTGATGATATTGTTAAAGTATCTATCGTTGGTGTCGGTATGCGCTCTCACGCTGGCGTTGCGAGCAAAATGTTCACAGCATTGGCTGAAGAAAGCATTAATATTCTCATGATTTCTACATCAGAAATAAAAGTTTCTGTCATCATCGAAGAAAACTACCTTGAGTTAGCAGTTCGTTGTTTACATACAGCTTTTGGTTTAGACCGCGAACACGGCGAAAGCAGTGTACGTGCTTAATTATTAGCTAGTTAAACATATTTACTTTCATGTAAATAGTAAAAAAAACAGAGCCACTATAGTTTTTTTTATAGTGGCTCTGTTATATTAGCCTTGAGGTTTTTAAGAAAGTTCTCACAAAACTTACGAAATAAATTTTTTTACATATTTTTGTTAGAATTTTCTGTATATTAGGCTGTGCTTTCAAATAATGAATTCCCTGTCGCAAGTTTTAAGCGTTTAGCAAGGAGATAAACATGCTGATTCTGACCCGTCGTGTCGGAGAAACATTAATGATTGGGGATCAAGTCAGTGTTACTGTGCTTGGCGTAAAAGGCAATCAGGTGCGTATTGGTGTAAATGCTCCAAAAGAAGTTTCTGTGCATCGTGAGGAAATTTACCAACGTATCCAACATGAACGTGCCATGCATGAGCATTTACAACATCTTGATCAAGACTATCAACATCCTTCTTATGAAGAAGAAAATGCTACTGATTTCACTCAACATAATAATTTTAATCGTTGATATGAAAAAATCTTCTCATAAAATTAAAGCGACTCATCTGAGTCGCTTTAATTTTTTTAAACGCAATGTTTTTAATTCATGCTAGACCTAAGGCTTTTTTCACAGGTCCATAACTACGGCGATGTTGCTCAATAACACCATGTGCAGCAATTGCTTCAAAATGCGCTTTGGTTGGATAGCCTTTATGCTTGGCAAAACCATAATCAGGATATTGCTGATCTAAGAGATGCATTTGCCGATCACGGGTGACTTTCGCTAAAATACTTGCGGCGCTGATTTCAGCATGACTGGCATCTCCACCCACGATGGCTTCACATGGAATTGTGATTCCTTTCGGAATTTGATTGCCATCCACAATAACTTTTATAGGTTGCGTCTCTAATGTTTCAACTGCTCGACGCATCGCCAAAAAAGTGGCTTGTAAAATATTAAACTCATCAATTTCAAGATGGTTTGCTTCAGCGATCGACCATGCAATCGCCTTTTCCTGAATCTCTAAAAAAAGCTTTTCACGCTTTTTTTCAGTCAACTTTTTAGAGTCATTTAAACCCTCAATCGGGTTATTCGGATCTAAAATCACAGCAGCAGCAACGACAGAACCTACCAAAGGTCCGCGCCCTGCTTCATCGACACCAGCAACAAACATATTTAAACTCTCAAAAAGGCTGATGACTCAGCCTGATCTATTATTTAGCTTGCTTCAAAGCTTCATTCACACATGCGTTCACAGTTTCAGAAACGACTTTATTTACAATCGTTGCTCGTGCTGATGGATCAATTGCAGCCGTTGCCAACTCAAAAGTAGTAACACTCTCTGGCGCTTTATCACTGACACAGCCACAAACATTGGTTTGAATGTCATTACGCTGTTCTGTGGTCATAAAACGTGTTGCTGTCTTCCATGCTGCAACATTATTGATTTCATTTAAACATTTTGCATTTACTGCAACTTTGAGTGCTACCACACCAAGCTGCTGCGAAGTCGTCGCTGTATTATTTGTATCTGTCGCAGCACATCCTGCAAATGCTAAAACAACGGGAGCAATAACCAATACCAACTTTTTCATATTTTAACCTGTATCTAAATTTTTGGCAGGCGTATTGTGCCTAAATGCCAAACTTTATGATATGACTCAAAGTTATCTTTACATAATATAACAGTTATACTTTATCCATTTTAGCTTGACCGTTCCAAGCATAATACGCTCTGTTACAGATACACTGTATGCGGAATAAATAGCGATATTTAAAATCAAATCACTCATATATCACAGCTAGGATGTTGCGATGTCAACCTCAGCACAATACTACACACGCACAGCACAAGTTTTGCATTGGCTCATGGCTACTATTTTTATTATCGCTTGGCTTATCGGTTTTTATAGCGGTAATTTTCTCAGCTATGACGTTGATGGTAGTTTTAAAGGAAGCGTGATTACACTGCATAAGAATATTGCAACTACAATTATCTTCTTAGTTGTCATTCGTATTTTTTGGCGCTACACCCATCCCGTCCCACAATTACCAAACACCATGTCACCGACGATGAAAACGCTGGCACATGTTGGACATTTCTTACTTTACTTAATGCTTTTGGCTTTACCGATTACCGGTTGTTTGTTTAGTTGGAGCGCTGGACACCCAGCTCCAGTTTTATATTTATTTGAAATACCACGTTTAGTACAAGATAATCCAGATCTTCTGGCAATCGTTAAACCCTTACATATTTACATATCTTGGTTTGCGGGCTTACTGATTGTTGGGCATGCCTTAGCAGCGATTAAACATCATTTTATTGATAAAGATAATGTATTACTGAGTATGATACGTCGTCCGAAATAAATTTTGATCATAAAAAAACCGCTTTACGCGGTTTTTTTAACTTAGATTTTCTTTACTTCACTGATCCACTTTTGCTTATCTTCATCAGAAATAAATGAAGCCTCAAAAGAGTTGATGGCAAGTTGTTTTAATTCATCATGGCTTAAATCCAAAGCCTGTTGAATGGCAAAGAAATTGTCATTCATATAACCACCGAAATACGAAGGATCATCCGAGTTCACGGTCACATGTACGCCCTTTTGCAATAAACGGCGGATATTGTGTTCTTTCATATCATTGACCACACACAATTTTAAATTACTGAGTGGGCAAACCGTTAAAGGCATCTTCTCAGCAATTAAGCGTGCCATGAGTTGCTCGTCTTCTTCAGAGCGCACCCCATGATCAATACGGTTCACTTTGAGCAAGTCCAAAGCTTCCCAGATATATTCTGGCGGACCTTCCTCACCTGCATGTGCAACAATCAAGAAACCTGCTTCACGCGCTTTAGCGAATACACGCTCAAATTTTGCTGGCGGATGCCCGACTTCACTTGAATCTAGACCAATTGCGATAATGTCATCTTTGAAGGGCAATGCTTGCTCAAGTGTCTCAAAAGCTTTCTCTTCACTTAAATGACGCAAGAAACACATGATTAACTGTGAACTAATCCCTAACTTCGCTTTCGCATCAGTACAAGCACGCTTCAAACCTGCAATGACAGTCGCAAACTCTACACCACGCTCAGTATGTGTTTGAGGATCGAAGAACATTTCTGTATGCACGACTCGATCTTCAGCACATTTCTCAAAATATGCCCAAGCAAGATCATAAAAGTCTTGTTCATGCACAAGCACATTTGCGCCTGCATAATAAATATCTAGAAAAGATTGAAGATTATGGAAGTTATAAGCTTGCTTCACTTCTTCAACAGATTGGTAAGGAATCTGAATCTGATTACGCTGTGCAATTGCAAACATCAGTTCTGGTTCAAAAGTCCCTTCAATATGCACATGCAACTCGGCTTTGGGTAAAGCACGAATCAGCTCGACTTGATTCATATTAACTCCACGTCTAAAGAAAAAAGGGTGTGGCCAAAATGGGTACACCCCTTTTTTATGATTCTCTTTGAAGGATGAGCTGCAATGAAAACAGCTCAAAAAGAGAATGTAAAAAAATACTAAGCTTAACCGCCAAACACCGCAAACTTAAATACCCAAAGCGCAGCGATAATCCAAACCATATAAGGTACTGTTTTCGCCTTGCCCGTAAGTAGTTTCACCAACGCATAACTAATAAAGCCCATTGCAATCCCATCCGCGATTGAATAGGTAAATGGCATAAATACGATGGTTAAAAATGCTGGAACAGCCTCAGTAATATCATCCCAATCGATATGAGTAATACCCTGAATCATTAATACGCCAATAAATAACAATGCAGGTGCGGTCGCAAAACCTGGTACAGATTGCGCAAGCGGTGCTAGAAATAAACATCCAACAAATAATACCGCAACCACGACAGCCGTTAAACCTGTACGACCACCTGCAGCAACGCCAGAAGCAGATTCGATATAAGGGGTAGTTGAAGATGTCCCCAATGCAGCACCTGCAACAATCGCAGACGAATCAGCAAACAATGCCTTTTTCAGACGCGGTAACTTACCATCTTTCAATAAACCAGCGCGATGAGAAACCCCCACCAAAGTTCCCGTACTGTCAAATAGATCGACAATGAAAAATACGAAAATAACGCCGATCATGCTGGCAGTAAACAAGCCCTCAAAGTCCATTTGCATGAATGTCGGCGCTAGAGATGGAACTTGACCAACAACACCTTTAAATTCATTTAGGCCCAAAGCAGTGGCTATCGCAGTGATCACTAAAATACTGATAATGATCGCACCACGAATTTTGAACTGGTGTAATACCACAATCATTAAAAAGCCAAATAAAGCCAACAATACAGAGGGTTGTTTAATATCACCTAAAGCCACCAAAGTTGCTGGATTATCAACAATAATACCTGCATTTTTTAGCGCGATTAAGGCAAGGAATAAACCAATACCGCCACCAATCGCTAACTTGAGTGACATCGGGATCGCGTTCACAATCGCTTCCCGAATCTTCATAAAGCTAATTGCTAAGAATACGATCCCCGAAATAAACACCGCTGCTAAAGCAGTTTCCCAAGGAACGCCCATACCTAAACAAACAGAATAGGTAAAATAAGCATTCAACCCCATACCTGGTGCGAGCGCAATTGGATAGTTTGCAATCAACCCCATCACTAAACAGCCAATTGCAGCAGCCAAACAGGTAGCAACAAATACGGCACCATGATCCATTCCTGTTTCAGAAAGAATCATTGGATTTACAATAATGATGTAACACATGGTCAAAAATGTAGTTACACCTGCTAGAACTTCTGTTCTAAAGTTGGTTTTGTTTTCACTTAGTTTGAATAAGCGTTCTAACAAACCAGCCGAAGCATTAGGCATTGCCATAATAGCACCTGTTAAAATCTAGGATCGTAGGAGATGAAATCTATACCTTTGTGTTTCAAATATTTTTTGAATTTAAACCAAAAGGTATACAAAGCTAAAAGCAATCTATATGCCAGCTTGATACGTGTTACATCTAAAACTTGGATAAATCGAATTCCGCAATTAAAAATATAAAAAGCTGCATAACAAATATGCAGCTTTTTATTTAATGGTAAATATTTTAACAGATTCTATCGAAAACTTGCGAATCGAAAATTAAAAAAATATTTGATCACAAGCTAAAATGCATCAAATTGGACCGTCTAAGCATCATGATATTTAGACATCAATGACTCTGTTTCAGTGTGGGTAAATTTGTATGTGGGCTATGCTGAATTTCATTCAAACTATGCTCAGCATCATGAACAATTTTCATAAGCTCTTGGCGTTTTTTTGTTTGGGCATCTACATGTGTTGAATAGCCCAAGATACCGATAGAAAATATAAGTAATAGTATAAGTACGATCTTCATTATTATTATCTCTGCTTCACCGTTTTCTTTAACATTAGCAAAGAATGTGAAATATTCTACTTTTTTAAGGATAAATGGCGAAATAAACGTAATTACAATGTAATTCACCACATCGTGTTTTTAACTTTTAATTATGCTTTTAAAAATAAGAAACTTAATGTGTAATTTATATATTTAGTCTTTTCAACAACATATAGTGGAAATTCTTTAGCACCTCAATTTAAGTGAATAATACCCGATGTCTTCCCCTACTTATACGCTGTTACATATTAAAAAGAGCAGCTTTGCTTAAGCAAAACCGCTCTTTAATAGCATTAAATTAACTTATTAGAACTGGTAATTTAAACGCACCAAGAAGTTGCGAGGTGTTCCCGGCATTGTGTTCGATCTCCAATACACTTTATCTGTAAGATTACTCACAGCTAAAGTTGCACCCCAATGCTCACCTTTGTAACCAACCGCAGCATCTAAACGCATCCAACCATCAAGTTTTGTATCTGGGTTATTGGAAATATTGGTATAGAGAGAGCCATTATATGTCGTACCAACTTCAGTATAGATATTCTCTACAGGCAAATAGCGAATAAACAAATTACCTGTATTTTTCGCCACATTGGCTAGGTAATGACCAGTATTAGCAGATTTAGGATCCTTATCATCTTTTACTTTTGCATCTGTATATCCATAGCCACCGCGAATAAACACATTATCCAGTACACGACCAATAAAGCTAAACTCTGCACCCTTAGATTGATGCTCGCCGCCAACAGCATACACCGATGGATGCTTATCTGCATCAGGACGGTAACGAATGTTTTTCTTACGGATATCAAATACCGAGAATTGTGTGTTTAGACGGTTATTCAACCAATCACTTTTTACACCAATTTCATATTGCTCATTATATTGCGGTTCAGCATTGAATACTGTTAAGTCAACGCCCCCACTTGTAAATGGCGAAACTCCAACACTTCCCCCAAATGGGGCAAAACTCTTACTATAAGAAGTATAAAAACTTTGATTATCAACTGGCTGCCAAACAAAACCAACATTCGGACTAAATGTTTCAGCATTAATTTTTACAGAATCACCGTATGTTTCAGATCCTGTAAAAGTATCACGAGTTTTCACCTCATATTGGTCATATCGTGCCCCCAGCATCATCTTTAATGTCGGTGTTAACGAGATAAGATCCTGTACAAAAAATGCCAAACTATCATTATTTTGATGGGTATAAGATGTCTCTTGTGGTCGGCCTTTGCTACGATCAAATGAAGTTATATAATCTTTTGAGTTATAAGGATTAATTAATTGATAGTGCAATCCAGCTTTATCTTGACTTGAATAATTACCTAACTTCGGCTCACGATCTTCATGTGACCAATCAGCCCCCACCATTACCTGATGTTCTAATTTACCCGTATTAAACTTGCCCGTAATATCAAAGGTATTTGTCGTGGTCTTATTCATGGTTTCTTGCCAAGCATACGATTGCTTGATATAGCCAGGTTTACACCCTTTCGTATCATCAGTACAATAACTTCCGCCAAAGAAATTATCGAAATCTTGATTAGCTTGACGATAGCTCAATGCCCAATGAAATTTCCAATCTGGTGCAAATTCATATTTTAGATCGGTACGTACCGTTTGTAATTCATCAACGATAAAATCTGATGCTGTTGCAAAGCCTGTTTCTCTTAAAATATTTTCAGGGAAACGACTTAATACCGAAAATGATGGACCACGATCAGGAATACGATCTAATTTGTCATAGGTATACTCTGTAGTCCATAACAACTTCTCATCATCACTGCGATAAGTCACACTGGGTGAAAACATAGATTGTTTTGTGCCAATACCTGAACGGAAGCTATTGGTATCAGATTTTTCACCAACTAAACGCACCGCCCAATTATCATTCACCACTTGATTGATATCTAAGGTTCCCCCAATATTGTCATAAGAACCGCCAAAGATACCCACCGAACTTTTAGAGTCAAAATTGGCGAACTTAGTCACCATATTTACTACACCGCCACCTGCTCCACGCCCATACAACACAGAAGCTGGGCCTTTTAGAATCTCAATACGTTCTACATTGGCAGTACTACGACGAACTTGCCCCCCTTCGCGCACACCATTCCGGTAGATATCACTAGTATCAGCACTGAATCCACGAATCATAATACCGTCACCGCGAGTATCATATGTCGTTGATACACCTGGCGTACCTTGAAGCATCACGCTTAAATCATTTGCACCATAGATTTTATATTTTTGCACATCGATCGTATCAATGGTTTGAGGAATATCTTTCTTCTTTAACCCGTTACGTGTCACACTTGCCTGATCATAATCAATATAGCTTTTGATCGGATCTAGTTCGCTCATCGCCTCAATTTTAATGGTCGGCATCACCGCAGTTTGTTCATTTGCAATTGCATATTGCACTTGCAGCATCATCATACTGAGCAAAGTAAACTTAAAAATAGGCTTTTGATACAAGCCTAAATGTGAAGATTTCATAAAAATTCCAAAAAACAGTTCAGACGAAAAATTAAAAAAATAAAGATTAAAAAAACGATACAATTTTAATAAAAATAATTCTCATTTTCACCAACTTTCGTATTAATTTTCAATCTATGGGTTATTTTTCACCCATTAAAGATTAAAAATCCCATGAACACTAAAAGACTAGATTTGTATTTTTATGTTTATTGATGTTTTCTAGTTTAAAAAATTTGCTAAAGTGATTTGGTCTAGATCACTCCATTGCTTATTTCAATAAAAGACATGTGATAAGACATTGATAAAATAAAAATATCTATTATTAAGGAATTATAAAATGACCAATAATCAAAATGATCCATCTCAATCGAATGAAGATTTACAACCCACAGATCAGGCTGAAGCCTTTCAAGGCAATATCCATTTTGGTGGATGGGGAGAATTTAATCCTCCACCCAAAGTTAGTAAAGAAGAATTGGAATACATTAAAGAAAAGCATTTATTAGAAGAACACACGCGTACACCACCACCAACCCCACTCGAACAACTCAAACATTTAGGAAAAGAGGTTTTATCTGGCGGGCGTGATCTTACAGATGATGATTAAAACTTAACTATTTATTTCTAATTAATATTGGTTGGGGTGCATTTTATGTACTCCAACTTTTTTATGCCTGTAAAATTGAGAAATTCAAATGCTTATCCATCCAATATTCCATTTTTCTACACAATCTTACATTAAGCTACACAAATCAATTTGATCTGTTCTTCTTTGGGGTATTGGAAATGAAACATCCACGCGATTATGGAAAATTGAGTGTTCTCAGTTCTGCACTAATTGGTATGAGTTCCCCACTTTTTGCAAATGATGTTGATCCCTCTGCGACTCCCGTTGAAGCAGCAACTCACGTACTGCCAACCCTGCGCATCAACGCCACTGTAGATCCCCAAAAACAACAAGACGATGATATAAGTGCAGTTCCCAAAACCATTATCAGTCGTGAAGAAATGCTCCAATATGGCGATCAATCTGTGATAGATGCTTTACGTCGAGCAGCGGGCTTTCAACTCCCTACAGGACACGGTCCTCGCGGTGGCGGTGGTGCTTCTGGTATGCGTTTTCGTGGGGGTGGTGCGCCAACATTTTTGATTAATGGTGAACCTGTACAAGGCGGACCACGTGGTGGTATGTCAGTTATTGACACGATTACGCCTGAAATGATTGAGCGTATCGAGGTTATAAAGCAACCAAGTGTGGCTCAATCTTCAGTCGCCTCTTCAGCGGTCATTAATATTATTTTAAAAGAACCTCTGAATACGCGCTTAAATGGTACGGTCAAGCTAGGTTATGGTCTGCGCGACAGTGGTCAGCAACAATCTGAACGAAAGCAGATCAATATCCAAGCAGATGGTCGTGAAAACCAGTGGTCTTATAGTTTCTCTGCCAATCAAATGTGGATCGATAATACTTCAGTTTCAAAAATCGAATCTGAAACAGGAACTCGTGAAAACCTACGTACGATAAATCGCAGCATGCAAATGTTTTCGCCTCGTCTACAATATGATCTCGATGACCAACAAAAAATCATTGCCGAGTTATTTTATCGCAACATCAAAATGCAAGGATACTCAGCAAATCAAACCCAAGATGATAAAAATGACAGTATCCGCCTAAATACCCGCTATGAACGTAAAGATAAAGAGTTCAGTGATAAAATCCGCTTCTCAGTAGAACGCCAAACAGAAACTCAGCTAACTCGCTCCACTCAAAGCCGCATTTATACGGATGAAACCATACATGAATATGGTCTGGCTTATGATGGCTTAAGAAAACTGGATGCAAATCGTCAAATCAAATTTGGCTTGGATTCACGTTTTAATGAACTCGATAGCAATGTCAGCCCAAGCCTAGATGAACAACGTTATGCAGTTTATGGCGAAGGAAGCTGGCGGATGACTGATCGTCAAACGATTACCTTAGGCGCAAGGCAAGAATGGTTAAATCGTTCAGGTTTGGTTGATTATCAAGATCAACATTTAAGTCCTGTAATTGCTTATCGCTTGAGCCTCAATGATCAGTGGTCAATTCAAACCAATTTAAGTCAGGCTTTCCGTAGCCCCAAATCAGACCGTTTGATTCCTACCGTCACTGTTTCGACAGATAGTGATGCAGGCTCATTAAACAACCCTGATCGTGGTGGCAATCCAAATCTCAAAGCAGAAAAAGTACGCGCCGTTGAATCAACGCTTGCTTATGATTCTGCCAGTGGCGGTGTGAGCTTAACGGCGTACCATCGTCAAATTAAAGACTATATCGAAAAAGTCATTGCGCTGGAAAATACTCGCTATGTCGAGCGTCCACAAAACCAAGATGAGGTCACCACCTATGGTGCTGAGCTTTCTGCTCGTTATGCCCTAAAACAAACTGAAGCAGGTCATGCACTTATGCTCAACGGGCAAATCTCCACCATCCGCGCCAAAATTGAAGATGGGCAACACAAAGAGCGTCTCGTCAGTGATGTGGCACCATACAACGCCAGCGCAGGTTTATCGCATAGTTTCAAACCTTGGCAAGTTTCGAGCAGCTTCAATATCAGCTACACACCAGAATTTACACGCGCTTTAGATGGTCAACCTTATGATCGAACGACCAATCAACGTTTTAGCCTGAATCTCAGTGCAACCAAACGCTTTACAGAGGGTTGGGCAGCCAGTTTAAACCTAAATAACGTACTCAGCACAGATGCTAAAGAACGTTTAACTCATCAATCTGATGGTCGTCTCTATCAAGCTAGAACCAATGAGAGTGTTCCTAGCTATCAATTCACACTCGAAAAGAAGTTTTAATATTCCTAGGGTCTATTGACATAAACCGAACACCGTCTCATAAAAAGCCAATGAGCTTTGTCGTTGGCTTTTTTCTTGCTACTTATATTGAAGAAATAGATAGGATGTGTATTTATCTTATGGAAAATAAACAATAGCTGAATGATCGTTTGCAGCATGACTGTTATTATGTACAAATACAGTTGAAATTTAATGCATTAACAAACCAAAGAGAAAAAATGAGAGCTGAACTTAAAACGCGAATCCTGAAAATTTGTGATGAAAAAATTGAGAAAAAAGGCAGTAATGTTGGGCTATCTTTCTATGCTTTTTTCGCCAATAAAAATGATGACCCTGAACGCTTGATGGAAGCAGCGCATTGGTGGATTATGGAACATAAATTAGATCATTTTGAGAAAGCCACAAAAATCAAAGCGCTGATCTCTGAGCAAACGCCTTAAAGTCTAAAGGATAATCTTTAATAAACATCACGCAAATAACGCTGTTCCCGTTTAAGTTGTTGCAACTGCTCAGTACCCAGAAGTTCTTCGAGCACTTGATCTACACCGCTTGCCATCCCTTTTAAACTACCGCAGACGTAGATCAGCGCTCCCTGTGCTATCCACTCTTGTAAACGAGATGATTGTTGCCTTAAACGATCTTGCGCATAGATTTTTTCTGTCTGATCACGCGAAAAGGCATAATCCACGTGTGGCAAGTAACCATGCTGCTGCCAGTACGCAATCTCCGTCTGATATAAATGATCAAATTGCTGTTGTCTTTCACCAAAAATGAGCCAGTTTTTCTTGTAACCCCAGTGTTCTCTTTGACGCAAATGCGCAACTAAACCAGCGATACCCGTACCATTGCCAATCAAAATTATGGGCTTTTCATCCTGCTGTAAATGGAAACTAGGGTTATTTCGTATCGATGCGTGAACAGGTTGATTTTGTTCCAGTCCAACCGTTAACCAGCCAGAACCTAAGCCCAAACCTGTTTCAGTTTGTTGTTGTCTCACCACCAATTCAACTAAACCTTGTTCAGGTAAACTTGCAATTGAATACTCACGCTTGGGCAATACTTCGAATTGTGCAATCCACTCTAGCAACGAAAGGCCTGTTCGCGTAGGAGGTTTTCTTAAATTTAATCTTCCTAGTTTGGCGACCAAATCATCTGAGTATTCCTGTCGCTGAGTGTCTAAAAAATGTTGAATCTCGGTGATGTCATTTTCACATTGGATTTCCAAAATATCACCCGATGACCAAGATATATCCCGATCAGCAATCAATTGAACTTTATAAATTGCTTCACCAACAGTTCCCGTATTTAGACATTGCCGATGGGCAAATTTGAAGGCAAGCATTTCTTTATCAAGTGGTATCGAGGTAAACGTGGTTGAGGTGAGTTGCTCTAAACCAATTAACCATTGTTCTAGATCATCGCTATTGAGTTGATCTACCAATACGGTAGGAAATAATGCTTGTGCATTATGCTGTAATAGCCATTGTTCTATTCTCTGCCCAAACTGACAAAAATTCGAATAGCGTTTATCTCCAAATGCCAAAACTGCAAAAGACAAATGCGATAGATCTAAGGACTGATTCAGAATTTTATGCACAAAATTTTGTGCAGTATCTGGTGCATCACCCTCGCCATAAGTGCTCACCACCCACAATATCGTACTCGGCTGTTGCAAGTGTTGCTGGTTGAGTTGTTGGATATCCAGCAACTCAACTTTTTCTTCATGAATGATTTTTAATTGTTCAGCGGTATGTTTTGCCCAAGCCTCAGCTTGTCCAGTTTGACTAGCATAAACCACCAAATATTGTTGTGCATTGATGTCAGTATCAATACGTTGGCTAAACTGCCGCCAAAATAAATAAATGATAATAAATATATGCACTAACAATAAAAACAGTAATGCACAAATCACCAAAAATAATGGCTGAGTCATATTGCGCCCCTTAAACCGCTGACCAGATCAGGAGGGTAATCAGTGCTAAACTCACCGCTGTAAGCGTCAGATGTGTCAATAATCGGGTTTTTAAGGTTAAAAACAGGATATATCCAGCCAATGACAACAACACGATGATCACCGCACTGATGTCAATTAACCAGCTCCAACCCGCGCCTACATTCTTACCGCGATGTAAATCATTTAACAATGAAACAGTAGATGCTGGCTTCATCGTGATCTCAGCTTCGGCAGTATCCAATAGCACCCAAATATCAGTTGAACCCGCAGGACTATCGAGACGAATCATCACTTCTCCGTCTAATATTTCACTGCTTTGATATCTCCCAACCAAAGACTGTTGTTGGCGTAAATAATCCAAAAGCGTTTGCGTTGGGTTTTCTTGCTCCGCAACCGTCCGCATTAACTGTTCAGGTAAAATAATGGTGTTACTTTGTTCCTGTTGTGCTGGTTTAAACCACTCTGGATGATTTAATAACAAACCCGTAACGGAGAAGAAAATAAGCGCAATAAAGGCAAATGCGGAGAGCCAACCATGCACATAACGTGCATGGCGGTAAAAATCACGGCGTTGATACAAGAGACAAGCCCCATTGATTTAGTGGTGAATAGATTTAAGCACCACGTTGGAAATTCAGTTTAAGCGTACCAATTTCAGTTTGAGCTGGTAGTGTTTTGTTCACTGCTTTTGGTGCAACATCCAATTCAAAAGTTTGATAAGAACGATCACCATGTTCGCGTGAGGTTTCGATGTGAATCACATATTGTCCAGCCTTCACCACTTTTCCTTGATCATCTTTACCATCCCAAGCCAAACGGTATTGTCCTGGTTGACGTGATGGTTTTGCGACTGCGTCAAGGTTTGTCATTTGGCGACCATAACGACGCCACCACACATAATTGGAGTTGATCCATTTTTCATCATTGCCCCATACTGCAAGCGTACGAACCAATTTTTTCTCGGTATCTGTCACCCAAATCGAAACATAAGGCGCTCGATATTTCTCAACCGCGAGCTTAGGAATATTCACCTCTAACTGCGCTTGATAACCTTTTGGCCAAGCAGTCGCCTCACCGCTTGAAGCAACATGACGCATCACTGCTGGTTGATTTGCATCTAACAAAGATGACCAGCCTGTACTTTGATAATGTGTACCATCACGCGTTACAAGCTGTGCCTCATAACCGACCAACTGCTCAATCAACTGCATGCCGTCAAGTGGGGTCATTGCCGTCAATGCCGTAGCTAAGGCATCTGCATCCGCTGCACACTGTCCGACAACAACACATTGTTCGACCTGCTGCACGGGCATACCTGTTTGCGGATTGACTAAGTGAGACTGTCCCGCAAGTTGGCGATAGCCTTGACCACTAAACGCGACCGCTTGATCTTTAATATTTAGAATTTGCGCGGGTGCTGCATTATCAAAATGTTCATTTGGATCTTGTATACCAATTTTCCAACCTGTTTGGTTTGGCGATTGTCCCCAAACACGCATATCTCCACCAATATCAATCAAGATACCTTGTAAATGTGGCACTGCTTGCTTCGCCGCAATTAAAGCGCGGTCGATCACATAACCTTTGGCATAAGCATCTGGAACGATTTTGATCGCTGAACTTGTTGTGATTTGCTTGGTTTGTGAATTTAATTCGATACTTTGTGTTTTAAGTTGCTGTAGCAAGGTTTCTTGCGTATCGAGATCGAGACGCTGTACATCATTACTCTGCTCCCAAAGTTGGATCAACTGCCCTAAGCGTGCATCAAAACCACCACAGGTTGCACTACGCCATTGCTCACAAGCAGCAATCACATCATAAAGTTCGGATGAAGCAGAAATAGTTTGCTCACGATTTAATTGGCTAATTTCACTATCATCACGCCACACCGATAAAATTTGATCGAGTCGAGCAATTTCTGCTTGAATGGCTTGCAAAGCTTTTTCAGCATCAGCTTGTTCCGATGTCGTCACGATCACATCCAATGACGTTCCTAAAACATGATCTTGGTGAAACTGATAGCTTGCAGCTTGTGCATCTGTAGCGATACTCGGTGGTGCGATTGCTGAATCAACTGTTGGTATAGTCGCCTGTACTGGAGAAGCCATTATTGCCATCGCGGCCATCAGTGGAGATAAACGAAAAACCAAATTGATTGGACGAAGTAATACAGCACCTGATGACATAACTTTAACTCCAAAATTTAGTAAAAATAATATTGCAATTGATACTCGTTATCAAGTAGATTGTTACAATCTTTTATTAATTTGTAAGCTGAGGTATATGATGCGTCATTTACTGACCATTTCGTTATTGTCTGTATTACCTATTTTAAGCCATGCTCATACAGCTAGCCCTTTTGTATTACCAGAAGTATTCGATAGTAAATCTGATAACGTCAGCTTCCAAAGCGGTATAACCATAGAAAAATTCTTTGTTCCTAGCCGTAATTTTAAAACCAGTTATCAAATAACAACACCGAATGGTCGCAATCAGCAAGTCAATGCAGCGGCAGAACTCAAAACATTTAATATCGCCGAATTTAGTCTTGATGGCGAAGGAACTTATCGTATTCGCACACAAAATGCGACAGGTAACCCAAGTAAATACGCATTGATTGATGGTCGTTGGTTACGTGTACGTCCGCCACGTCCTATGAATAATATGCCAACACCAACAACTGCCAATAATGAGCAAAAACCAGCGACTCAACAGCCACCTCGTTTCATTACTGAAGACAAAGTTCCAGCAAAAGCTAAAACAGCCCAAACAATCAATCATTATATTGCTGAAAGTTTCGTGACCAAGGGCAAACCAAGTCCTATTCCTACTGTGAGCAATAAAGGCTTTGAGCTTAAATTTATCACGCATCCAAATGAACTTTATGCAGGCGAAGCATTAAAAGCAGTCGTGTTAATGAATGGTAAACCTGTACCGAATGTTGAATTTGATATTTTCAAAGGTGCGAGCAATTACACCGCAAATGAAAGACGTGAACTTCCACATGTCAAAACCAATACAAAAGGCGAATTAGAAGTTAAATTGGAGCAAGCTGGTATTTATTTAATTACTGGCGTTTATCCTGAAGCAAATAGTGACAATACCAAACAACCAATCGCTGAAAGCTATACTTATAGCGTGACTGTAGAAGTAACTGAATAAGCACATCGGGTACTTACTGTAATTGTAAGTGCCCTTTCTTTTATTAGATCTTTTCCATTTCTATCCTAAAAAGAACAGCGTATATTATTTTAAAACTTATATTTACTTTGTTTATATGCTTTCTCGAAAAACCAGTGATGCAGGCATCTTTCTATGGATGGTTTATCAAACCATGCACAAGATGAACCTTGATGCGGCCGCTATCTTTGCCAGTGTTCACTTACCTGACCAACCGCCTGATAAATTCGTCCGTCGTGATAACGCTACTCAACAACGCTTTTGGCGCGCTGCGGAACATTTTAGCCAAGATAAGGATATTGGCTTACATGTTGGTAGCCATGTTCCACCCTTTCGTGGACAAGTGATTGAATATCTTTTTCTCAGTAGTCCAACCTTTGGTGAGGGATTACAACGCACTATTCGCTATCAAGCATTACTCACTGATGCGCTGTCTTTTAAACTCGAATACCATGACAATGAGATTGCGATCATTTCAGGTCTAAATCATCCTGTTAGACACTATTTAGAATGTGCGATAGGAATTTTGCTTACGTTCTTCAAATATATAAGTGAAGATGCTTTTACACCTTCTGAAATTTGGCTTCCTTACGATGAAGGTGCCAAGCTAGATGAATATAAAAAAATATGGGGGTGTAATGTCAGACTTGGGCAAACTGACGGCTGTATTTTCTTTGATGCGAAATTATTAGACCATCATTCGCCTGCTTATGAACCTGAGTTATTAAAAATCCATGAACACCATGCCGCCTCACAACTGGAGCTTTTACACAAACATCAACTTATTGATGAGATAGAAAAGATCTTGGCCAGCGGATTATTGGAATCGAGTGAGTTTGATCAAAACATTGTGGCGAGAAGATTAAACCGCAGCGCCCGCAGTTTAAGAGCGGATTTGCAACTTTTGAATACAACTTATGAAAAAGTAATTGCGCAATATCGTGAACGACTTGCTCGGCGCTTACTCTCTCAGACCCAAGAATCTATTGATCAAATCGTATATCTTACTGGATTCTCTGAACCATCTGCATTCTCAAGAGCTTTTAAACGTTGGACTGGTGAAACACCAACAGCCTATCGACTACGAAAACAACAATAAGTTGATTTAATCGGCAGATTATAACTGCCCGTTCAGTCAAAAAAAATCAGCGCTATGTTTCTAAAATCTGATCATGTTTTATGAGGTAAGCGAATATGATCGGTTTTCCAGTAGGTGTTTTTGTTGCGAATGGGATGGAATGGTATTTTCATAAGGTATGGCTACATGAATTTCCAAGCAAGAACAGAAATAGCCCCTTCTTTACTCATATTGCACATCACAAACGTGCTCGTTTAAATGGCTTTCATGATGAAGGCTATGCAGAATCGATGTTTAAAAATGCTGAGATTTATAATGAAAAAACAGCATTATATGGTTTAACCGCTGCTGCAACTATTTTTCTCCCTGTGGCTCCTTTCTTTACCGCTGGTTTGTATTATGGGATTTGGAACTACTGGAAAGTTCATGCAAAATCACATTTAGACCCAGAATATGCAAAAAAGCGTATTCCTTGGCACTATGACCACCACATGACCAGTAATCAAAATGCTAACTGGTGTGTCACGCGACCTTGGTTTGATTACATCATGGGAACACGCGTGATGACCGATGCTTCAACCACAGAAACGAATCCTCTTGCGATGAAAATGCCTATTTGGTTAGAGAAAAGGGTGAATAAAGCAGCACGCCGTATACTCCCTAAAGCCTATGCGAAAATTGATGAAAATTCTAAACTTGACCAATTAAATTTACGTCGGGGAATTGAGGTGGCTTTATAAGTTTGCATTTATTCAAAAACAAAAGCCTAATTATTGATTAGGCTTTTTATTAAACTAATTCCATTAAATACTTCAAAACACCATCACTAATAGTTATTATTCAACTCTAAAAATAATCCTATGTAGAATATTAAAATGTTAAATGCAAAATCCTATGCCGCTCTTTTAGCTACATCACTACTACTTTCAGCTTGTGGGGGAAGTGATAGCGAGTATAAAGCAAACAATACAACTCACCCAGCAGCTTTTACAACAACATTTGAAAGTAATCTAACACTCCAAAAAGGTTCAGATCCAATCATTCAAATTGTAGGAAGAAGTAGCAATCAAGATGAAGATATAAATGCTTACGCTGTTACGCATCATTTTGACAAAGGTACTGCTTCAATTATATTTAGTTTTAATTTCGATAAAAATGATATAGCCAATACTCTACATGTTAATTACGACCCAATTCTAAAGAAAATATTGAACATTTCTATTGGGGAGAACTATCTCAATGAGAAAATTCAAAACCTATCGAAACCAAATCTTTTTGCTTGCTCAGAATCCTTTGCTTTTGACTCTTGTAAGAATATTGATATTAAATTTGATGAAAAAACGGGCTATAGTGAAATCAATTTCGTTAATACAAAACTATCAACCCCAAATATTACAAGTCTTTCTCCAATCAATAAAGATAATCAATCCGCAATTGAAAAAAGCGATATTTCTTTAAACGGAAAACTTTCTGGTTCCCTCTCAACTCCTCCACAAACTTTGCAAAATATAAGAAAAACCAGCCAATTGAATATTTCTGCAAACCAGCAAGCTATTTCTTTAATAGGAGCAATTTATGATCCAGAAACAAGTGCACTCTTTTTTAGTTCACATACTGATAACGGAATTGATGCGGATTTAAAATTAGGTGAGTTTACGACCTACATTAAAGACAATCTCGCTATAGCGTCTTCACTGCAAACAGAAGTATTGTATGGCTTCTCTGGTGCGTGTATGTCTTCGCTTCTCACACTCCCAGTTAAAGAACTCGGATCTATTCAGCCGACTGAAAATTCTAATGATATTACTTTAGCATTCAACCAAGCAGTATATAGCTATGAAAATAATGCACCATTATTTCCCAATATGCCTATTCCATCTGAATGCGCTAAGACCAATTTACAACTTGATGGCTCATTAAAAGTTAACAAACCATTCACTCAACTTCAAATAACACCTGTTTTAAAAAATGAGGATACTCTACACTCCGTCCAGCCTGCTTTATATTTTGATGTTAGCAATCACAATATACAAAAATTCGGAAATGATACAATCGACGTCAGCATCATTGATAATAAAATTAAGAAAATTGATTTCAAAGCAACAAGAAATAATCCCAATCCTAGTACAGGATTATTGTTAGAGGAAATACAATACAATTATGAATGTAATGCAACTCAATCATGCCAAGGGGTAAGCTATGACCCAAAAAACAACCAAGTAACCTTTAAAAATACGATGCTAACACTTAAAGGAACTCCTGCTGATGAAGTGAATAAAAACATTATTTTAAATGGTGTATTTGATTTTGCAGGGCGTTAATTTATATTAAGTAATATCACATTTCTAAAACCGAGCTACTTACTTTAGCTCGGTTTTTTTACTCAACTAATGCACACTGGTTTTCGATAACAAATTCAATATCAGTACACCACACATAATCAAGGCAATCCCCACAATGCCCCAAACATCTAGTTTTTGATCAAAGACGATCCAAGCCACAGCCGAGATGAGTACAATCCCCAACCCAGACCAAATCGCATATGCAATACCAACAGGAATCGTTTTTAAGGTTAAAGACAAACAATAAAATGCAATAATATAACCAAGCACGACAATAATTGAAGCAATCGGTTTAGTAAAACCCTCGCTACTTTTTAAAGCTGAAGTTGCAATCACTTCAGCAATAATTGCAATGAATAAAAACATCCAATTCTTCATTAATTTAGATACCTAGTCCAGTACACACGAAATAGTAAGACATGATACACAAAGAAAAACACCCTTTTTGGTAAAAGGGTGTTTTTAGGATTTATCTTATATGGCTGAACGTTACGCTGATTTCTTTGCCATATTATTTTTACGAATCGTGATCATAACCAACTGAACCGCGGCTGGAGTCACACCTGGAATACGATTGGCTTGCGCCAATGTTTCAGGACGAACGGTCTTTAATTTTTGAGTGATTTCACGAGATAAGCCCGACACAATATCATAATCAAAATCAACAGGAATCTTGGTTTCTTCCAAACGCTTCATTTGAGCAACGTCATCATGTTGGCGATTAATATAACCTTCATATTTCACAGCAATTTCGATCTGCTCACCCACATGTTGAGCAACATCCGAACCTGTCAATTCTGCGATTTGACTAAAATTAATATTTGGACGTTTCAACAAATCAATCGCACTACACTCTTTACTGAGATCTGCACCTGTCATTTCAACAAACTTTTTACCCATTGGGTTATTTGGTGCAGCCCATAAATGCTGTAAACGAGAGGTTTCACGCTCGACCGCTTCCATTTTTTCACTATAAGCAGCCCAACGTTCATCATCAACCAAACCAAGCTCACGACCAATCGGCGTTAAACGTTGATCGGCATTATCTTCACGCAACATCAAACGATATTCTGCACGTGAAGTAAACATACGGTACGGCTCTTTAGTACCTAAAGTGATGAGGTCATCGACCAATACGCCCATATAAGCTTGATCACGTTTTGGTGTCCATTCTTCTTGTTCCCAAGCACGGCGAGCAGCATTCAAACCAGCAAGTAAGCCTTGCGCACCCGCTTCTTCATAACCCGTTGTACCGTTAATTTGACCGGCAAAATACAAGTTCTGAATCGCTTTGGTTTCAAGCGTAAATTTAAGTGCTTGTGGATTGAAATAATCATATTCAATCGCATAACCCGGTCGTAAGATATGCGCATTTTCCATACCACGAATCGAACGAACCAAATTGAACTGCACATCAAATGGCAATGAAGTTGAGATCCCATTTGGATAAAGTTCATGGGTATCCAAGCCTTCAGGCTCTAGGAAAACTTGGTGCGAATCTTTATCTGCAAAACGATGAATTTTATCTTCAATCGATGGGCAATAACGCGGTCCAACACCTTCAATCACACCAGTATACATCGGCGAACGATCTAAACCACCACGAATAATCTCATGGGTTTTTTCACTTGTATGCGTGATATAACAATTCACTTGTTCTGGGTGCATCGACACATCACCCATAAATGACATCACAGGAGATGGAAAATCACCCGGTTGTGCGGTCATGACTGAGAAATCAACCGTACGCGCATCAATACGAGGTGGTGTGCCTGTTTTTAAGCGACCCACTGGTAATTTGAGTTCGCGTAAACGCTGAGCAAGGGCAATCGAAGGTGGATCACCCGCACGACCACCACTTGAGTTTTGTAAGCCAATATGGATGACACCACCCAAGAATGTTCCCGTCGTCAACACCACAGTTTTAGTGTCGAAACGAATGCCCATTTGGGTCACAACACCTTTAACCGTATCGCCTTCAACAATAAGATCATCTGCCGCTTGTTGGAAAATGTCTAAATTTGCTTGGTTTTCTAAGGTATGACGAATCGCAGCTTTAAAACGAACACGGTCAGCCTGCGCACGTGTAGCACGAACTGCAGCGCCTTTACGCGAATTTAAAATACGGAACTGAATACCACCTTTATCTGCCGCCAGTGCCATTGCACCACCGAGCGCATCGATTTCACGGACTAGATGTGATTTACCAATACCACCAATCGCAGGGTTACAGCTCATCTGCCCCAAAGTCTCAATATTATGCGTCAACAATAATGTTTGTCTTCCCATACGTGCAGCCGCAAGCGCCGCTTCCGTACCAGCGTGACCGCCACCAATTACGATAACGTCGTAAACTTTAGGATAGTGCATAGTGGTAAATGTGTATTCAAAAAATGACAGAGCATTATACAGGATTTTCCTTGTTATTTGACAAAAAGCAGTGAGATTCTTATCGGCTACAAAGGATTGATAAGGCGAAAAATGACACAAAAAGAAACTTTCTGTTGCATTTTCCCTGTACTTTTAACAAAGCGCTCTAAAATTGCTAACCTGATCACCACTGTCTTATCTCAAAATATTTCTATCCTAAAAGTACAGAACAAATACTTTAGGAAAATGAAATGAACTCGAAGCTTTTACTGTCATCATTAATCTGTGGTTTATTTTTTACTGTAACGGCTCAAGCAAACGCTAAAACTGCCACTGATCCACTGACCCAGAAGTATCAGCAAGTATGTAAAGGTAAGAAACAAGGTGATGCGGTTTCATTTGCCCACAAAGGTGTTGTTTTTAACGGTGCTTGTGAAAGCGATGAAAACAACAAGCTAAGCTTCCAACCTCCAACGCCTGCCTCTGAAGCACCAGTCGAAACACAAAGCAAAATTTCAGAAACGCAATCTGAACCACGCCCAGTAAGCACATCGACTGAAATGCCAGCAGAAGCACCATCCCAACTTGCTGCTCCGATGGAAAATACCGAACAACCGATGATGGATAATGATCAAGAAGCACCTTAAATCAATCAAAGTGCTTAAATGAAAATTCAATGAAAGAAAGGATGCCGCGTGATTTGGCATCCTTTCATGTTTTTTAAATACCGAATTCTTAGAAACTGCATACATTTCATCTTAAAATTGTAATCTGTCTATTTTATAAGCCCTTTAATAAGCCTGAATCCATTACAATAATCCCAAATACATTTACTTAGGTTGTCCTGTGAACTGGCTACAAATTCATATTACTGTCGATCAAGATCAAGTTGAACTTACTGAAACCCTACTCCTATCATTAGGCGCAGTGAGTGTAACTTTAGATGATGCCGAAGATCAGGCTTTACTTGAACCATTACCAGGTGAAACACCACTTTGGAACAAAGTCATTGTTACAGGCATTTATCAACAAGAAGAAGATGATCCAATTGATGTCGATACGTTGGAAGCATTCTTAAAAGCACAACTTCCAGATGTTCCGATGCGTCATGAATATCTAGAAAACCAAGTATGGGAACGTGCGTGGATGGACTATTATGAGCCAATCCAAATCGGTGAGAAATACTGGATCGTACCTGAATGGCTAGAACCTCCAGAAGCAGACGCAACCAACATCAAGCTTGATCCTGGTTTAGCTTTCGGCACAGGTAACCATGCCAGTACATTCTTGTGCTTACAATGGTTAGGCAAAACCGATGTCAAAGACAAAATCGTAATCGACTATGGTTGTGGCTCAGGAATTTTAGGTGTTGCAGCATTGTTGCTCGGCGCAAAAAAGGTCTATGCAACAGACATTGACCCACAAGCCGTCTTGGCGACCAAACAAAATGCAGAATTAAATGGTGTACTTGATGGTCTTTATGTAGGCTTACCAGAAGAGTTCGATCAAGAATTTAAACAACAACAAGCAGATGTACTGGTTGCAAATATTTTGGCAGCACCGTTAATGGCACTTGCGCCTGAATTCTCAACTTTATTAAAAAATGAGGGCGAGTTCGCACTTGCTGGTGTAATAGAAGAGCAAGTTGCTGATGTTTCTAGTGTTTACTCTCAGTTTTTTGATATATTAGAGATCGAAAAGCGTGAAGAAAACTGGTGTCGCATTTCAGGAAAACGTAAAACAACAACTTGAGATCTCTATAAGTTATGAGTGAAAAACAAACCCGCTGCCCTAAATGCTCAACCGTGTACAAAGTGACCCTTTCACAACTCAGCGTTGCACAGGGTATGGTTTGTTGTCCAAAATGTGTGATTAACTTTAATGCACTCACTAATTTACTCGCTTCTGAAGAAGATGAAACGATTGCCGTACCTGCAAATCGTTCATTATTTTCTTCAATCCAACCAAACAGCTCATTTGCAGAAAAGCAAATGCAAATTTTAAGTATTTTTGATCAAAAAATTGAAAACTCAAATATCGATCTATTGACCTATTTAAACAACCTAAATTATTTCAATACCGAACCAGTCACTGCTTTACCCAACTTAAACCTTTCAGAAGACACCGTTCTCATAGATGAGACTTCGACTGAAAAACAACACGGTTGGCTGTACTACACCCTTTGGGGGCTTGGCAATATCACCCTTATACTGGTATTTGCCTTTCAAATTTTATGGTTCAATCCTAAATTGATGCACGAAAGCCCTGCATTAAATCGGATCTTTAACTACGCATGCGGCGCTTTAACTTGTAAAACAAGAGATGAGCAGTATAAATATTTAAACTTTGAAAAAGTACAAGTTAGACCTGCTGATCAAAATTCAACACGCTTTTCAGGTACGCTCGTCAACCGACATGAAAACAGTGTTGTGCTTCCTGCCATTAAAGTTATTTTGAAAGACAATGGTGAAGTGATTTCAAATACGGTATTAACCCCCCAAAACTATTTGGTTGATAGCTTGAAGACGATTCAACGCATCCCGACAAATAGCCCTTTTAGGTTTGAATTTACCATCCCAAATAGCAAAAACAGCTTCAATGACTATAGTTTAGAAATTGTACAACCCTAAAAACGAAAAAAAATGACAAAAAAATATAAAAAAAGTGCAGTTAATTTGCTCACTTTTTCGTAGACAGTGGTATGATACGCGCCACGAAAGCTTTGACCTACATACTCCTCGTTATTTATAGACAAAAAATAGTTAAACGAACTGTGCTTCTATCCCATAAGCGCATTGTCGGTTTTTTTGTTTTTGAAAGTAGGCTGTAACAAATATTTAACTATTGTTACGCTTATTTTTTACACAATTCGAGGATTTGTGGCAAGCTAATAGTCCCATTGTTTTAGAGTCACTGTTTTAGGATCTAAAACAGGGCTCAGTAATTCAGACCACATTTATATATCACTTTATCCAAGTGATATTTTTATTTTTCGGATTAAAACGCATGAATAGCAAATCTCCTATTTTTACGGCTCAATCTGATGTCGCTCTCCGCATCCATGTAGATCGCGCAGTTCGTCATTATTTTGCACAATTGCAAGGTGAGCAACCATCTCAAGTGTATGACATGGTTTTAGCAGAAATGGAGAAACCTCTTTTATCTGTGGTCTTAGAATATACTCGTGGCAACCAAACACGTGCTGCTGAGATTCTAGGCCTTAACCGTGGAACTTTACGCAAAAAGTTAAAAGCTCACGGTTTAATGAGTGAATAATTGATAAAATGCTCACGTTCTCGTGGGCATTTTTTTTGTGCCTTTGTTTTAATCTGTAGACTTCAAACTGTTGACTAAAATCATGACTATCAAACGTGCTTTAATCTCTGTTTCAGACAAAACTGGAATCGTTGAATTTGCTCAAAATCTTGCAGCTCTCGGGGTAGAAATTTTATCTACTGGTGGTACATATAAGTTGCTTAAAGACAACAATATCGCCGTCGTGGAAGTTTCTGAACACACGGGTTTCCCTGAAATGATGGATGGCCGTGTCAAAACACTGCATCCAAAAATTCATGGTGGTATTTTGGCTCGTCGTGGTCTAGACGAAGCTGTAATGCAAGAACACGATATCGATCCAATTGATCTCGTTGTGGTAAATCTCTATCCGTTTGCAGCAACAGTAGCAAAACCAAACTGTTCACTTGCTGATGCGATTGAAAACATCGATATCGGTGGTCCAACGATGGTTCGCGCTGCTGCGAAGAACCATGCATCTGTTGGTATTATTGTCAATGCTGCTGATTACGATACGGTCATTGCTGAATTAAAAGCAAATGGGACTTTATCTTACGAAACGCGTTTCGACTTAGCGGTAAAAGCATACGAACATACCGCGCAATATGATGGCATGATTGCATCTTATTTGGGCGCACGTGTGGGTAAAACTGAAGGTGAAGCGGATACGTTCGCGCGCACATTCAACACCCAACTGAATAAAGCACAAGATTTACGTTATGGTGAAAATCCACACCAAAGCGCCGCTTTCTATGTCGAAGCAAATGCACAAGAAGCATCTGTTTCAACTGCAAAGCAATTACAAGGTAAAGAACTGTCTTATAACAATATCGCTGATACCGACGCGGCACTTGAATGTGTGAAGTCATTTGTAAAACCTGCTTGTGTCATCGTCAAACATGCGAACCCATGTGGTGTTGCTGTTTCACTAGATGGCATCAAAGCAGCTTACGACCTCGCTTATGCAACTGATCCTGAATCAGCGTTTGGTGGCATCATTGCATTCAACCGCGAATTGGACGTTGCAACTGCACAAGCGATTGTTGATCGTCAATTCGTTGAAGTGATTATTGCTCCAAGCATCGCTGATGGCGTACTTGAAGTGACTGGCGCGAAAAAGAATGTCCGCGTCATGGTTTGTGGCGAACTCCCTGCGATTGATGCACGTGCGCCACAACTTGATTACAAACGTGTCAACGGCGGCCTACTGGTTCAAGACCAAGATTTAGGTATGATCAGTAAAGATGACCTAAAAGTTGTGACCAAACGTGCGCCTACTGAACAAGAGGTTGATGATTTAATCTTTGCTTGGAAAGTGGCGAAATATGTGAAGTCAAACGCGATTGTTTATGCAAAAGATCGTCAAACTGTGGGTATCGGCGCAGGTCAAATGAGCCGCGTCAATTCTGCACGTATTGCAGCGATTAAAGCTGAACATGCTGGTTTAGTGGTTGAAGGTGCAGTAATGGCATCTGACGCATTCTTCCCATTCCGTGATGGTATTGATAATGCTGCTAAAGCAGGCATTAAATGTATTATCCAACCGGGTGGTTCAATGCGTGACGAAGAAACAATTGCAGCAGCTGATGAAGCTGGCATCGCAATGGTCTTTACAGGCATGCGTCACTTCCGCCATTAATAACACCCAAGTCCCTCTTTCTTGCGATGCCTTACTAGTCGCATCTCAGGGGGACTTTTTTATTCTGAACAGGTATATTCTTAAATACTGAAAAAGGAAATAACTTAATAATGAATATTTTAGTTTTGGGTAGCGGTGGCCGTGAACATGCACTTGCATGGAAAATCGCACAAGATACAAAAGTGGCTAAAGTTTTTGTTGCTCCGGGTAATGCAGGTACAGCAACAGAAGATAAATGTGAAAACGTCGAACTTGATATTTTAGACAACCCAGCCGTGATTGCTTTTGCAAAAGCAAATGATGTGGCATTGGTGATTGTTGGTCCAGAAGCACCATTGGTGAATGGTGTGGTTGATGCTGCTCGTGAAGCAGGTCTAAAAATTTGGGGACCAACACAATACGCAGCGCAGCTTGAGGGTTCAAAAGCTTTTGCCAAGCATTTCTTAAAGCGTCATAACATTCCGACTGCTTTTTATGATGTATTCACCGAAGTAGATGCCGCTAAAGCATACGTGGAAAAAAATGGCGCACCGATCGTCATTAAAGCGGATGGCTTAGCTGCTGGCAAAGGCGTGATCGTGGCAATGACCAACGAAGAAGCTTTTGCTGCCATTGATGACATGCTTGCAGGCAATAAGTTTGGTGATGCAGGTTCACGTGTCGTGGTTGAACAGTTCCTTGCGGGTGAAGAAGCGTCTTTCATTTGTATGATTGATGGCAACAACATTTTGCCAATGGCGACTTCACAAGATCACAAACGTATCTTTGAAGCTGACCAAGGTCCAAATACAGGTGGTATGGGAGCTTACTCTCCTGCCCCAGTTGTGACTGCTGAAGTCTTTGAACGTGTCATGAATGAAGTGATGCGCCCGACCGTTGATGGTATGGCTGCGGATGGTCACGTTTATACAGGTTTCTTATACGCAGGTTTGATGATTGATGAGCAAGGTCAACCTCGTGTCATCGAATTCAACTGCCGCTTTGGTGATCCTGAAACACAACCAATTATGATGCGTTTAAAATCATCGCTGATTGATCTCGTTGAAGCAGGTATTGAGGGTAACTTACCAAGTGAAGCAGAATGGGACGAGCGTAAATCGATCGGTATCGTTCTTGCTGCTGAGGGTTATCCAGAAACCGTCCGTAAAGGTGATGTAATTTCGGGTATCGGTCAATCTCCAGAAGATACTAAGATCTTCCATGCAGGTACAGCCATGACTGCTGATGGACATATTGTCACTGCAGGCGGTCGCGTACTCTGCGTAACAGCACTGGGCGATACTGTACTTGAAGCACAAATTAATGCGCTAGAAGTTTGCGGTCAAGTGACGTTCACAGGTATGCAGTACCGTAGCGATATTGGTTACCGCGCGATTGCTCGTGAAAAAGCTGAATAAATTTTCTCAAGTCGAAAAACCTTCTTCGGAAGGTTTTTTATTGCTCAAATCAAAGCAGTGCCCAGTTGTTTATTCAATTTTTATATAACACATGCAAAAAAATATATATTCACTATTCAATTGAATTATCTAAACAAATATTTAAAAAATCTGTAAAATTTTCATTCATTTATCTTTACTTAACACACAATTCCCTCAAATAATCATATATTTATACCCCTGAGTATCGTTTACTCCACTATAACCTGATCTAAAATATTGCTATGATTGTGAAAATTTTTAGCTGTTATTTTTATGTTCAGATAAAATTCTTTTCCATTATTTTCAATTGATTAGAATCATTAACTGCGCCTGACAAATAACGACTAAATCCAAATTTAATTTCAAAAGTAAGTGAATGATTCACTGTGCTATTTATCTATAGCAAACTGGAACATGAATGTTCACCTATTTTTCTCATGTTGTGAAATTTGTATTGGCAAATGCTTCAAAAATTATTCACATGATTATTTGAATTCAATGCCAATCAATAGCATCGCAATCTATTACAATCTTTAATGCGGAAACCACGTGATTTTCCGACATTATTTTGATTAGGATTTATACATGAAAAAGCTAATTAGTCTTTTTTTAAGTGTATCTGTATTATTACTTGTAGCATGCAGTAAACAACCAGATACCACAGCTACCGATCAAAACGGCGATGCCGCTGCATTACAAACGGTGGTCATCGCTTCTACAGGTTCAGATGCTGATATCTGGCGTCATATTGCAACATTACCTGAAACCAAAGCCGCTGGTCTTAAACTCGAAATTAAAAACTTCACTGATTACGTTGCGATGAATACTGCTGCGGCGAACAAAGAAGTTGATCTCAATGCATTCCAATCTTACGCTTACCTTGTTGCATTCAATGCTGCAAATAAAGATAAGATTGCACCTGTTTCAACCACATATTTAGAGCCTATGGGCATCTACTCAAGCAAAGTTAAGAAAGTTGAAGAGTTTGCTGAAGGTGCAACCATTGCGATTCCAAACGACGGTGCCAATGAATCTCGTGCATTATTACTTTTACAAAGCGCAGGCTTAATCAAGTTAAAAGCTGACTTTGACCCAGTAAAAGGTACGCCAGCAGATATTATTGAAAATACTAAAAAGATTGTGATTAAACCGATCCAAATGGCGACTGCTGTACGCGTAAAAGATGAAGTTGATGCAATTTTATTAGGCAATACGCTTGCAATGGAAGGTGGTTTGAACGTTCTTAAAGATGCGATCTTCTATGAGCCTGTTGATCAAAGCACCAAGCTCAATGTGAATGTTTTAGCGACGGCTGAATCACGTAAAGATGATGCGGTACTACAAAAAGTTGGTGCGCTTTATCATACTGAAGCTGTGAAAAAATATGTACAAGAACACTTTGATGGCACTAAGGTTGATGTAAACAAACCGACAAGCTATCTCACTGAAGCGAATTCGTAATATACTACGCTCCGACGCTCTACAAAACAGGCAAATGATTTTGCCTGTTTTCTTTTTAATTTAGTATTGACGATATGATCGAATTTAAAAATATTTCCAAACACTATCAGCTAAATGGCCAAACCATTAATGCGCTGGATCAAATCGATTTAGAGATCCCAGAAGGCAGTATCTTTGGCATTATTGGTTATAGTGGCGCAGGTAAAAGTACATTAATTCGTTTGATTAATTTGCTAGAACGCCCATCTAAAGGGCAAGTGATTATTCATCAAAAAGATTTTACTGCGATGGATGCGCGCACGCTTCGTAACGAACGTGCGAATATCGGCATGATTTTTCAGCACTTTAATTTATTACAGACTAAAACAGTGTCTGAAAATATTGAAATGCCGCTTAAATTGCTCGGTCATCGTAAAGCTGAACGAGAAAAGCGTTTAGCCGAGCTGTTAGATTTCATTGATCTCAAACATAAAAAAGATGCCTACCCTGACGAACTCTCAGGTGGTCAAAAACAACGTGTGGGTATTGCTCGCGCCCTCGCCAATCATCCCAAAATTTTACTTTGCGATGAAGCAACCTCTGCTTTAGACCCGCAAACCACCAAATCTGTTTTAGCGTTGTTGAAGAAAATTAACCAAGAACAAAATATTACCATTGTGATGGTGACCCATGAGATGGATGTGATCGAATCAGTTTGCGATTACGTTGCTGTCATGGAAGCGGGTAAAGTGATTGAAACAGGTTCGACCTTAGAGATTTTCAGTCAACCACAACATCCCACAACCAAAACCTTTATCCAAACCGTATTACAGCAACAACTGCCGATCAATATTCTCAACAATCTCGAACACAAGCACCATAACAGTATCTATAACCTGCAATTCTTAGGTACATCAGCACAAGAAACCGTGATTCAGTCTGTGATTAAACAGTTTGATATTAGTTTGAATATTCTGTTTGCCAACATGACCGAGATTAACGGTACAGTGATTGGGCAAATGTTTATACAACTGCTCGGTGACCCACGCATCATCCAAGAAGCAATCCAATTCCTAGAGCAACAAGGTGTCAAAGTTGAACCGTCTGGAGTAAGCCAATGAGAGACTTTATCGTACACTGGCTGACTGAAATCACTGCGCCTTTTTGGCAAAGTTCTTTGTCCATGGATCAATTTGTGACAGCCTTACAAGAAACCTTACAAATGGTATTCTTCTCACTGCTTTTTGGTTGTATTTGGGGCTTCATCCAAGGCATCACCTTAGTAGTGACACGTACAGGTGGTATCCTACAAAATCGAGCGATTTATTATTTCCTCAACCCAATCGTCAATGCGTTACGTTCGATTCCTTTCATTATCTTGCTAATCGCAGTTATTCCATTTACTAAATTCCTCGTTGGAACATCAATCGGAACGTGGGCAGCGATTGTTCCCCTCACCATTTATGTTGGCCCATATTTAGGTCGATTAATCGAAACCTCATTACTTGAGGTCAATGAAGGAATCATTGAATCTGCTCAAGCAATGGGCGCAACGCCTTGGCAAATCGTTTTCAAATTTATTATTCCTGAAGCACGGAGCTCAGTTATTCTAAACTTAACCACGGGAACGATTAGCTTGATTGGTGCAACGGCAATGGCAGGTGCAGTCGGTGCGGGCGGAATTGGTGACTTGGCAATTTCTTATGGCTATCAACGTTTTGATAGTAGTGTTGTAATTCTGACCGTGATCGTGCTTTTATTGTTGGTTCAATTTGTGCAAACCTTTGGTGATTGGTTAGCAAAAATACGTTAATCATTGAGTTAACAGCTTAAAGCTCTCAATATGAGAGCTTTTTTTATCTCAAGTATTTTTATGGAAAATAGATTTCAGTCGCAGCCTTAAATGTATTGACATGTAAAGGAACGAGATCAGCTAAGGGTTGATATCCTCCAGCCAAAACAAACAACAATGGAATATTCATTTTCTTTGCCATTTCAAAGACCAAACGATCTCGTTCAAACAGTAATTCTGTCGTGAACCATTTTGAACCATAGCGGTCATGCTGATGACAATCCATACCGGCCTGATAAATAATTAAATCAGTATCCCAGCGCGAAGCATATTGAAATGCCTCTAGAACAGCCTCACGGTATAAATCGAAGTTGCCTTGCTTGGGATGAATATAGCGAGTCAAACTGCGTTCACTCGCCTTACAACCGAAGCGAATACCAAAGATTCCAAAATTCACAAGGTTGGTCATTCGGTTCGCAAATACGGCTGTGCCATCGCCACCATGCTGATCGCAATCTAAAATAAAAATCCGTTTTTCAGGATGCTGTTTCGCAACCAAAGCCAAACCATTAAAGGTGCAGTAGGCAGCACCCGACTCATAACTGGCGTGATGAAAACCTTGCGCAATATTCGCAGCAACCCCTTCTTTTAACGCAATTTCAGCACCAAGCAGTTGCCCAGCTTGAACCGATAAAATTGCATCTCGTAATTGTACTTTCCAAGGTTTAAAGCCTTGAATCGTCGCAAAACTAGATTGACCTGAAAGAAAAGCCTCCACATATTGGGGATTGTGTAATTTTTTAAGAATTTCAACATCAATCAAACCTGGATCAATCAACTCAACCATTTGATTGGTACGAAGCACATTCGCAACTGCGGTCAGTTTTTCCATGCTATTGGTATGCGTTTGCGCATAATAGCGTGGTGAATAACAAGCTTTTAGCATGGATATCCTACAGAGATTTGACCTTGAGCGATTTCCATAAGCTGCCCCAGTTCAGTGATATCAGGTCTAAACAATCCGTTATCCACCTGTTGCTTAAAGTGATAACCAAACGCACGGGCACGATTTTTCGGTGAAACGGCTAAAGTCGTTAATCTTAGAAACCAAAATCCATTGATCGCAGAAATCGGAATCACATGTCCTTTATAGTGTTTATTTTGGTGCTTTTCTATTGGCTCAATTTCATAATTTGCTGAAAAAAGGCTGCCTGCTGGTAAACGAACCCCATTCATCAATAATGAAACAAGGCTAATACAGGAGTGATTGTCCCCCATATTCATTTTTTCCATCATAATCGGTTGTTCATGCTCATCAACAAAAATATTTATCTCGCCCTGTCTAAGCAACCGATGATGTGCAATTCGAAGAAAGAATTTTTCAGCCATTGGACAAGAACCCACTTTGGGCTTTTCTGGCAAAGCATTGCATTCAATCAAGCCATTTTTGGCACTTTGAGGAAGAATAATATCTGCCAATAACTGACAAATCAGTACACTTTCCTCCAGCTCGGCATATTGATGAATGCTTCTAAGCTTCGCTTGAAAATCGACTTGCTGCTGCAAGTTTTTCGCAAATAATTCTTGTGGACTCAAACGCACTAAGCATTGCTGCACATCCGAGTTTATATCAAGATTCCGCCAACTCGTTAGTTCCAAACCATAGGAAGATGCTTGATTCAAAATACTTTTCAAAGCCTTAGTTTCATAATCTTCAAAAATACGAAAATCCTGAAAACCAAGCGCATCGCGAGGTTGCGAAACAAATTCTGCGATCACACGTGTTGCTTGGGTATATCCACAACCACGCCGTTCCGTTTGATGACTAAAGTGCTCATTAAGCATTTCTGTAAGTTTGGCAGATAGAGGATATAAATATTTTCTAAAGATAACGACCACTTCATGATCGACCAAATCTGACATGATTCCCTCTCTGTCTTATTGTGATTTATTTCCGCTTTGCGCTCATTAAATTATATTTATTTACAATAACTTGTCTTTTTCAATGCCATCTTAGCAAATGGCACATCCCCCTAGCCTAAATCAACATTCAATACTTAAACAGGATAAATCCCTTCATTTTGATGATATTGAATAGAGCTCATTCATAATTATTCATACCCTCTTAGTCTTTCTCTCACCATAAGAAACAAAAGGGATTTATGAACACCGTCTAATATGCGATCTATTTAACGCCATTGAAAATAATATAAACCATTAACTTATATGGCTTTTATCTCATCTTTATGTAAAACACCTAGCTTGTCAATGATAAAAATCCACCCTGATTTAAGCTGTCAAAATTTGCCCAAAAAAGTCATATTTACGCGATGTTCATCAACAGCAGTTTTGCACTGTTACGCATTTGCACTTACACTAGGAGCTCTAAAAAGCGTTTATCGACAGCTTCAAATAACCACATGACGAAAGGTTTAGGAATCGGCTATGCATTATAAGATTCATGTAATTGACGTAAAAAATGCCTTAAAAAACTATATCTGGTTATTGGAAGATACTCGCTCAAATGAAGTTATTGCGATCGACCCCACTGAAGCCAGTCTGGTCAGTGATTTCTGCGAACAACACCAGTTACAACTCAAGCAAATTTGGCTCACCCATTGGCATCCAGACCATACCAATGGTGTAGCAGAGTTATCCGCAAACAATAATCTTCCCGTATACGGCCCGCGTGACGAATTGAGTAAAATTGCTTTCATCTCAAATCCACTGCAACACAATGACCATTTCCATTTCAATGATTTAAAGATTGAAATCATTGCGACACCGGGACACACCTTAGGTCATATCGTTTATTTTATTGAAGAAATTGATAGTCTATTCTGCGGTGATACCCTATTTGCAATGGGTTGTGGACGTTTGTTTGAAGGTACAGCAGAACAAATGTATCATTCTTTAAATCGTCTAGCTGCGTTGCCAATCCAAACCAAAGTCTATTGTACTCATGAATATACGCTAGCAAATGCTGAGTTTGCGCTCACCATTGAACCGAACAATGTTGCACTACAAGAGCGTATAAAACAGGTCAAAGCATTAAGAGAATCTGATCAAATCACGCTACCTAGTAGCATTGAGTTAGAACTAGAAACCAACCCTTTCTTGCGCACCGAGAGTGCCGAGGATTTTGCTCGAATCCGTAGCCTGAAAGATCAGTTTTAATCGATTCGATCAAATAAAAAATGATTTCATTTTTCACATAGAACCAAACTGAAAAATGAAATTATTTTTTACATTTTTAATTAAATTATTTTTAAGTTTGAAACCACTTACTCAAATACACAAATATATTTTTCACAATTAAATACAGACACTTAAACCAAATTCAATTAGAACAAAATACTTAAAAATTACTCTATTTTTACATTATTTACATGTAGCAAAATAAATCTATGCAATCCCCCTTTAAAAAAATTTAAGCAACCCTTATTAATGAATACAGGTTCACAAGGAGTTCGGCTATGAAAAACAGAGTTGTTAAAGCAAAAAATTTATTGGCTTTTCGTATTTGGTTGGAAAAGTTAGGATATTCGGTTAAAAATCTGACAGATAATCGCGGTTTTACTTTTAGCTTTAAAAAAGAATATGGTTTAGTCACTTGTGATTTATCTGGAAATTCTTTAGCAATGCAGCTCGGTGAAGAATTTGAAGATCACTTGAAAGCGTAATGGTCAGTTTTAAAATTTAGGGTTTCAAATGGATAAGAAACCCTAAAGCATCTATATAAATTTTTTAATGATATATTTGCCCCTATTTATTCCCTCATTTTCTCACCATCTCATTCAAAATTTCATTGGAACTCAACCGATTTCCAAGTATGATAATGCCCTAGTCGAGGGATGCTGCGACAATTGATTGGCACTAAAAATCAATTTGCTAGGCTCGGCGTAAGAAGCAATGCTTCCAAGACAACGGCATCCGCGAACAAAACGATCCACACTATTTTTTCTAGGAGATCCTGATGAACGCGGTGAATGCTTCATTTACAGATTATAAAGTTGCCGATATTTCACTTGCTGACTACGGCCGTAAAGAAATCAAACTTGCTGAAGCTGAAATGCCAGCCTTGATTGGTTTGCGTAAGCGTTATGCAGCGGCTAAACCGCTTGCAGGTGCAAAAATCTTGGGTTGTATTCATATGACAATCCAAACTGCCGTTTTAATCGAAACTTTAATCGAGTTAGGCGCTGAAGTTCGTTGGACATCATGTAACATTTTCTCTACTCAAGATCACGCTGCTGCTGCAATTGCTGCGCGCGGTATTCCTGTATTCGCTTGGAAAGGTGAAACTGAAGAAGAATATGTCTGGTGTTTAGAGCAACAAATCAATGTCAATGGTCAGCCTTGGGCTGCCAACATGATCTTGGACGATGGCGGTGACTTAACTGCACTTGTTCATGACAAATACCCTGCACTTTTAGAACGCATCCACGGTATTACCGAAGAAACCACAACAGGTGTTCAACGTCTTTTAGAAATGTGGAAAGATGGTTCACTTAAAGTTCCAGCGATCAACGTGAATGACTCGATCACTAAATCTAAAAACGACAACAAATATGGCTGCCGTCATTCATTGAATGATGCCATTAAACGTGCCACTGACATGCTACTTTCTGGTCGCCGTGCACTTGTGATTGGCTATGGCGATGTGGGTAAAGGTTCTGCGCAATCTTTACGTCAAGAAGGCATGATTGTACGTGTAACTGAAGTTGATCCAATCTGTGCAATGCAAGCATGTATGGATGGATACGAAGTTGTATCACCATATAAAAATGGCGTACAAACAGGCAAAAAAGAAGATATTAACCAAGACCTATTAGGCAATACTGACCTTGTCGTCACCACAACTGGTAACTACCATGTTTGTGATTCTGCAATGCTCGATAGCTTAAAAGCGGGTGCAGTCGTATGTAACATCGGTCACTTTGATACAGAAATCGACACAGCATATTTACGTGGTTATAAGTGGGTTGAAGTAAAACCACAAGTACACCAAGTATATCGTTCAGAAGATGAAAGTAACTATTTGATCCTTCTTTCTGAAGGTCGTTTGGTTAACCTCGGTAATGCAACTGGCCACCCATCACGCGTCATGGATGGTTCTTTTGCAAACCAAGTATTAGGTCAAATGCATTTGTTCGCTGAGAAATTTGCAGATCTACCTGCTGATCAAAAGCAAGCTGCAATCCGTGTAGAAGTACTTCCGAAGAAATTAGATGAAGAAGTTGCTGCTGCCATGGTCCTTGGTTTTGGTGGTGTATTAACACAATTGACTCAAGTGCAAGCGGATTACTTAGGCGTTCCTGTTGAAGGTCCGTTCAAAGCTGACGCTTATAAATACTAAGTTTTAGTACCCTTCTCCCTAGCCCTCTCTCTTAGGGAGAGGTGATATTCGTTACCCTAATGAGTATCAAAAAGTCCTCTCCGTTAAGGAGGGGATTTAGGGGAGGTGAAAAGAAATAAAAAAAAGGATTTGAAATGACCAAACGTGTTCCTATTTCTTTTGAGTTTTTCCCACCAAAAACTGATGTAGGTGCGGAGAAACTACGTACTGTTCACCAAGAATTACAGCAATTGAATCCTGAGTTTTTCTCGATTACCTACGGCGCTGGTGGTTCTACACGTGAACGAACTTTAGCTGCAATTCATGATTTCAATGGCAGTGGTACGCCTGTTGCACCTCACCTATCTTGTATTGGTGATGATAAAACACGTATTGCTGAGCTTTTAGACTTATACAAGTCTCAAGGTATTGATCGCATCGTGGCATTACGCGGAGATTTACCTTCAGGTCAGGTTGGCCTAGGTGAGCTTCCATACGCTCAGGACCTCGTGCGCTTTATCCGTGAATATTCGGGTGATCACTTTCATATCGAAGTTGCTGCTTATCCCGAAATGCATCCCCAAGCCGAAAGCTTTGATGTCGATATTCAACGTTTCGTTGAAAAAGTACACGCTGGTGCAAATGCAGGGATTACACAGTTCTTCTTTAATCCTGATGCTTATTTCTATTTTATGGAACGTCTTGATAAAGCGGGTGTCAATATCCCCGTTGCTCCTGGGATTATGCCGATTACCAATGCGAGTAATTTGATCCGCTTTGCTGATGGCACGGGCGCAGAAATTCCTCGTTGGATTCGTAAGCAGCTTGCAGCTTATGGAGATGACAGCAAAAGTATCAAAGCATTCGGCCATGAAGTCATTGTGAAACTCTGCGAACGTTTAATCGCTGGTGGCGCACCATCACTTCACTTTTATTCAATGAACCAAACTGAACCGACTCAACAACTGGTTGTTGATCTTGGTTTAAACTAATTTGTACGAGCCTGATCCAAGCATGAATCGTTTTTATATCGAAACCGAATTAAATACTGGCAATACCATTGAATTAACGGAATCGGTGTTTCACCATTGGGTACGGGTATTACGTGCAAAAGAACAAGAACAAGCCATCTTTTTTAATGGAAAAGGTGGTGAATACGTTGTAACACTGACTGAAATCAATAAGAAAAATGCATTGGTATCCGTTGATCATTTTGATCCAATTGATCGCACGCCCCCTTTTCAAATTGTTTTAGGCCAAGTCATGAGTAAAGGCGATCGCATGGATTATGCGATTCAAAAAGCGACTGAACTTGGCGTTACAACGATTCAACTCTTGACCAGCGAACGTTGCGAAATGCGACTCAAGTATGATCGTGATCAAAAGAAATTAGAGCATTGGCAATCTGTCGCCATCGCCGCATGTGAACAATGTGGCATGAACCGAGTTCCAGAGGTGTTAGCTCCTATCGCATTAATCGATTGGGTCAAGTCAGCCCAACTCCCGCCATCTCGCTTTGTTTTAGCACCAAACAAAACTCAAGAAAATGTATTATTAGACAGTTCACCCGATTTAGCATTATTAATCGGTCCTGAAGGTGGCCTCAGTGAAACTGAAATCGAAACCGCAAATCAAAACCAGTTTAAAAACTGGTGCATTGGCGACCGTGTTTTAAGAACTGAAACTGCTCCAGTTGTGGCTTTGTCTATTTTGAACTATCACTTTTCCATCAAATGATATATGTGGATTGCTTTCCATTGGGTTTAGCGTTAATTTAAATGCACTCAACTCTGCTTACAAAAATAAAAGCTGTAGGCATGAAAAATGAAAAGGATTATTCGTTGTATGTCTGGGGTTCAAAAGCAAGATTCACCGCCACCTATTTATACGGATTTGATCAATTGTTCTAGCCATATCCGTACTTTTGTGCTCAGTGTACTCTGTATTTGTCTTTTAGATTATGTGTTGTTTGGTGTTTTCTACTCTTTTAGTCCCAACATTTTCACTGTTTGGATCTGTATTACTCTAATTGTTTTTCTGCTGTTCTTTTTTCTATGTCGATTCTCTTTACAACACACCTCATCCCCACTTTTCTTAAAAAGAACCAACCATTTATTTCAAATAATATGTTTTTTTACGGGTTTATTGCTCGGCGTTAACTCCATTATTATTAATTATTATCTCATCCATGATGTACCTAGCCTAACAAGCTCACATATTTCAATCTTAACCGCCTTGCTCCTCACGACATCACATATCATTGCACTTACATTTTTAACCCAACATATTCGATATTTTTTATTATTTTTTATTCCCAGTATTGTTCCACTGATTATTTCACAAATTCTATTTGGTGATCATCACCAGACGCTGTTCTATCTCGCGTATTACTCAACTTTCTTTGCAACATTACTATGCGCACAAGCAACTTATAAAATCCATAAACGTCTTTCAGGCGTACTTGAAAAAAACAAACAACTGATGGATGTTTCTGAACGACATAATCAATGGACTGAAGAACTATGCCAGCAGCTACAGCGAGAAATCAATAAATCCAAAGATATAGAAGCACAATTACAATTTAATAATCATTTATTGGAACAAAAAGTTCGTGATCGTACTTTTGATCTCACCCAAATGAATGAAAGCTTAGAAGAACACCGACAAAACCTTGCCTTTGCACATGAAACTGCGGGTATACACCCTTGGGAATGGAATCTAGAAAATCAGACCATAGGAATAACCAACACACATAGTAAACCTGTTAAGCGCGACTCAGATAACCACTATGCGCTGTTGCACAAGATCACCCATCCTGATGATATTGAACGTGTAAAAAACACCTTATATGGTCATTTATATGGACACATAGCACGATATGAAGAGACTTTTCGTATTAAGCGTCCAAATGGCGAATGGTCGTGGATACATGATGTTGGACAAGTGATTCAAAGAGATCCTGTAAATCGAAAACCTTTACGTATGGTTGGTGTCTATCGAGATATCAATCAAGAACGTAAAGATCAAGAACGCTTGAAGCTTTCTGCCAGTGTTTTTGAACAAGCGTCTGAAGGCATATTTATTTTGGACGAACAGTTTAACTATGTTGAAGTTAATCCCAAATACGAACAAATGACAGGATTAGATAAGCAAGCTATTTTAAATAAACACCTGTTTGACATTACCAAGCAAAATAAACCGCATCATCAAAACTTCCAACTTTCAATACTCGACACATTAAGCGAAGAATATGAGTATGAAGGAGAGTTTCAAGAGACGTATCATTCAGGAAAGTCATGTTTCCTGTGGATTCATATCAATGCCGTCAAAAATGAACAAGACCAAGTCATCAATTATATCGGCATTGTTTCGGATCAAACCGAACGTAAACATCAAGAGCAACGTTTATCTTATTTAACCAACTACGATACGCTAACAGACCTGCCGAATCGTTTTTATTATCAACAGCAGCTTCATCAGTATTTAATCAGTGACGCGTCTATTCAGCACCTTGCTGTGATTCGTTTGAACATAGATCGTTTCCGCACATTAAATGAATTGATTAGCAATCAAGCGGGCAATGAACTGTTAAAACAAGTTGCTCAACGCTTACGTGTTAGCAATATCGATGCCCTTTTGGTTGCACACTTAAGCGCTGATGATTTTGCCATTATTTATGAGATGTCACCATTACATCCGCCTATTCATCAACTATGCAATAATATTGTTGAAAACTTTTGCCAACCTTTCTATATCTCTGACCAAGAATATTTGGTCAGTATTTCTGTGGGCGTGGCAATGTTTCCAGAGCATGGGCGTCAAGTTGATAATTTAAATACCCATGCAGAACAGGCCCTCAACGAAGCAAAACGCTTGGGTGGGAACACCATTCGCTATTATTCAAATGAAAGAGCGAGTCTGACCGCCAAATATTCAGATTTAGAACTCGACTTAAGAAAAGCGATTCAAAACAACGAACTCGTCGTTTATTATCAGCCAAAGATTATCGCCCAAAATGATCAAATTGATGGCTTCGAAGCCCTCATCCGTTGGGAGCATCCAACCAAAGGGCTGATCATGCCTGACATATTCATTCCTTTAGCAGAAAGTACCAGCCTTATTTCTGATATTGGACAATTTGTCCTGCATGAGGCTGCTAAGCAATTGCATATATGGCAGCAACTCGGCTTCGCAGATATTCATATTGCAGTCAATATCGTGGTACAACAAATCTTACGCGGACAACTACTTCATGATATTGATACCATCCTAGCTCAGTATTCAATTTCAGGGCAGAATCTTGAGTTAGAAATTACCGAGTCTGCTTTTCTAGAAAATACAGAAAGTGTAAAAGTCGTTTTACAAGCCCTCAAACAACGCCATATTTCAATAGCGCTTGATGATTTTGGCACAGGCTACTCTTCCCTTGCTTATTTAACCGAATACCCAATAGACACTCTGAAAATTGACCGTGCTTTTATCTCAAAAATCGGCGATGCAAAACAAGACGCGATAGTTAATGCCATGATTGCAATGGGTAAAACGATTGGCCTAAAAGTTGTGGCTGAAGGCGTTGAGACTGAGCAGCAAAGCGAATATCTGAAACGCCAAAACTGTGACATATTGCAGGGTTACTTATTTGCTAGACCATTAACAGCAATACATGCGACTGAATATTTACAACAGCATACCTAACTGTCAACCGCAAAAACTTCCATTTAAGGGTGGATTTTAAGCATTTTGGCAGTTTATTTTAAGCTCGTTATGAATTGTCAATAAGCATGTTCGTTCAGTGAAAATAAGCTTTTTTGACTGGGCGAAAGCATGAACTAGTGCTATATTCTTGTGCACTTATCTTAATATAGTAATTAGCCTCCTATATGGCTGATTATTATCGGAACAATCGAGACTCAGATGGACGATCAATCTTTAAAACAGGCCGCTTTGTATTACCATGAATTTCCTACTCCGGGAAAAATCAGTGTGACACCTAGCAAGCAGCTCGTTAACCAACGAGATCTAGCGCTTGCATATTCTCCTGGTGTTGCAGCTCCGTGTTTGGAAATCGAACGGGACCCTTCTACTGCTGCTAAATATACAGCACGTGGTAATCTGGTCGCCGTCGTGAGTAATGGTACAGCAGTACTGGGTTTAGGGAACATTGGTCCTTTAGCATCAAAACCTGTAATGGAAGGTAAAGGCGTACTTTTCAAAAAGTTCGCTGGTGTCGATGTATTTGATATCGAAATCGCAGAAAATGATCCAGACAAAATCGTCGATATCGTTGCAGCATTAGAACCAACATTTGGTGGTATCAACTTAGAAGACATCAAAGCACCTGAATGCTTCTATATCGAGAAGAAGCTTCGTGAACGCATGAAGATTCCTGTGTTCCATGATGACCAACACGGTACCAGTATTATCGTAGGCTCTGCATTATTAAATGCTTTGCAAATCGTAAATAAGAAAATTGATGAAATCAAAATTGTAGCGTCTGGTGCAGGTGCTGCGGCATTGTCTTGCTTAGATTTACTTTGTGCTCTTGGTGTGAATAAAGCCAACATCACTGTTGCTGATTCTCGCGGTCTTCTTACCACTTCACGCGAAGGACTGGATGAATCGAAAAAGCGCTACGTACAAGACATTGCAGCAACACAATTGCATGAAGTGATTGCTGGTGCGGATATGTTCTTGGGTCTTTCGGCAGCAGGTATTTTAACCAAAGAAATGGTTAAAGAAATGGCTGAAAATCCGATTATCTTTGCACTAGCTAACCCTGATCCAGAAATCTTGCCTGAACATGCACATGAAGTACGTCCTGATGTCATTATGGCGACAGGTCGTTCGGACTATCCAAACCAAGTCAATAATGCGCTTTGCTTCCCGTATATCTTCCGTGGTGCACTTGATGTCGGTGCAACCACCATCAATGAAGAAATGAAAATTGCATGTGTACATGCGATTGCACGTATGGCGCACGTAGAAGCTGATGCTGCTACTTATGGTGAAAAATCTGTATCATTTGGTCGTGATTACTTGATCCCTGGCCCACTTGATCAGCGCTTGATTTTAGAAATCGCACCTGCGGTTGCTAAAGCAGCAATGGATTCTGGTGTTGCAACTCGTCCAATTGAAGATTTCTCTGCATATCGTCAAAGACTTTCTGAGTTCGTGTATAACTCAGCGTTCTTAATGAAACCAATTTTTGCTCAAGCGAAAACTGACCCTAAACGTATTGCATACGCTGAAGGTGAAGACGAGCGCGTATTACGTGCAGTACAAATCGCAGTTGATGAAGGTTTGGCTAAACCAATTTTAGTCGGTCGTACCACTGTAATTGAAGCAAATATCAAAAAATTAGGTCTGCGTTTACAACACGGTGTAAACATCGAGATCGTTGATCAAGAAAAAAATCCTCAATATGAGGAATTTTGGAAAGATTACTATAAAACCATGCAGCGCAAAGGCGTGACAGTAGAGTATGCACAGCGTGAAACACGTCGCCGCTCAACCCTGATCGCAGCTTTACTGGTTAAATTCGGTCAAGCCGATGGTATGCTCTGTGGTACTTATGCAAGCTACGATATCCATTTAGATTTCGTTAAAAATGTCATTGGTTTAAAAGAAGGTCGCAGCACTTTCTTTACCCTAAATGCGTTAATGCTTGAAGATCGCAACCTATTTATTGCTGACACTTATGTGAATACCAACCCAACGGCTGAACAGCTTGCTGAAATGACCATTTTAGCTGCGGAAGAAGTACGTCGTTTTGGTATCACACCACGTGTTGCACTGCTTTCCCATTCAAGTTTTGGTAGTGATCAACTTGATTCTAGCGCTCAAAAAATGCGTGAAGTCTATCACTTACTTACAGAGCAAGCGCCTGAACTAGAAGTTGAAGGTGAAATGCATGGAGATGCAGCACTTGACGAAAACATCCGTCACTTTGCTTTTCCAAATTCACGCTATAAAGGTTCAGCTAACCTATTGATCATGCCAAACCTAGACTCAGCAAATATTTCTTTTAACTTGTTGAAAGCAACATCTGGGAACAATGTAACGATTGGACCAATTTTATTGGGTGCAGCCAAACCAGTTCATATCCTCACCCCAACAGCAACAACCCGCCGTCTAATCAACATGACTGCGTTGACTGTTGCTGAAATTCAACAAAGTCAAAACTAACCGCCACAAGCAAAGCTTTTGCTGAAAAGCTTTGCTTAGTGCTTGAGAAAACCTCTATTCTGTAGCATGATTGTGTGAAGAATAGAGGTTTTTTCATGCAAGTTTATTTAGTAGGCGGTGCTGTTCGAGATCATTTACTTGGGCATCCCTATCACGAAAAAGATTATGTTGTGGTTGGTGCAACGCCAGAGCAATTACTCGCCGAAGGTTATCAACCTGTTGGTAAAGACTTTCCTGTATTTCTACATCCCAAAACAAAAGAAGAATACGCACTCGCACGTACAGAACGTAAATCTGGAGTTGGTTATCATGGTTTCCAATGCTTTTCAGACACCAGCGTTAAATTAGAAGAAGATTTGATTCGCCGAGACCTAACCATCAATGCCATGGCAATGGATGAGCAAGGCAAGGTTTATGACCCCTATGGCGGACAAAAAGATTTAGACCAAAAAATTCTGCGCCATGTTTCTGATGCTTTTACCGAAGATCCACTTCGCGTGCTTCGAGTTGCACGCTTTGCTGCACGATATGCGGCGTATGACTTTAAAATTGCGGATGAAACACTGCAACTCATGCAAGACATCGCGCAATCAGGCGAATTAAATGCCCTTACTCCAGAACGCGTCTGGAAAGAAACCTCTCGGGCACTAATGGAAGATCATGCAGATGTGTATTTTCAAATACTCAAAGACTGTGGTGCTTTAAAAATCTTATTTCCTGAACTCGATGCCTTATTTGGTGTACCACAACGCCCTGAATACCATCCTGAAATAGATTGTGGTATTCATACACTTATGGCACTGAAACAAGCATGTCAGGCAAATTATGCGCTAGATGTGCGCTTCGCTGTACTTGTGCACGACTTAGGCAAAGCACTCACCCCTGTTGAAGAATTACCAAGACATATTATGCATGAAGAACGCGGCATACAGCCCGTGACTGATGTGTGTGATCGCTTAAAAGTACCTAGCTATCTTAAAAATCTAGCGCTCGCAGTATGCAAAGAACATTTGAAATGTCATCAAGTCAAAAATCTAAAACCCGGTACGTTATGGCGTTTTTTACAACGCTTAGATGTACTGCGTAGACCTGAAAAAGCTAAAGCTTTTGTTCAAGCCTGTGAATGCGATGCCAAAGGTCGTTTGGGTTTAGAACACCGCCCATATCCTCAAGCACAATATCTGCTAGATGCGATGGAAATCGTTAGACATATTCGGGCACAAGATCTACCTGAACATATTAAAGGCCCTGAAATAGGCGAAATGTTGATTCAATACCGTATTGAGGCATTAGCAAAATTTAAAGAACAGCAGGAAGAATAAACCCGTTTAACACGCCATCGTTGTGCGACCAAACAATTTAAAATTTATATTAGACCCTTTCATAATCCTGCATATTTCTCCTGTAGAAAGAATGAGGAACGATTGAAGTTCCGCAAGGGATTTATGAAAGAAGTCTACTATTTAGTCAATAATATTGGATCTTCAATGCTATAACCCGTTTCAAAAGGGATACCAAGGTATTTGACTGTCACAAGCACATTATTACTGTGAGGCACTTTATAGACTCTAGATATATTCAACCCTTGCTTGTAACTGTTAGCTGTTTGTAATGTACTTTTTAGACGGAAGCTTTTAACCCGATATTGATAAGACCATTTATCAATGGATTCTTGTGGGTCATACCATGCCTCTGCCGTTCCCTTTTTCGTGGTTAATATTTGAATGTGAGCATTACGGTTGTGTACAGGTTGAAGTGAAAGTAAACGCTTTTGAATTTTCTTAATTTCTCTATCAAATTGCGTACTCTCTTGATCATAATCAATTAATTTATTTTTGGGATTAAGATAAAGCGAATGAACTTGAATAAGTTTCGTCGGATTAGCACTATTTAATTGATAATAATAGAGCTGAGGTAAACGACCCCGACCGTCTTCAAAATGTCGCATCAGATAAATCTTTTGGGCCTTTCGATCCAACCCTAAAACTTCTATATGCTGTGGTCCGCCAACCGTTGCATAAACGGTTAGAGGTAAGCATGACAAAAAAAGTGCACCGAAAATAATTTTTAGTATAGGTTTAGACATATCCAGCTCCAAAGCAATCTGTATAGTTAAGCCCAATATATTGAGTTTTTAATGAAGATGGGGTTAATTTTCATCCATTACGCATTTATTTATAATAAGATCGAAAAATTCTTTTGTGACATGTTCTGGTATTAGTTTACCTAAAATGATTTTTTTGTTCCCAATAAAAAACCCAGCCAAAAATGACTGGGCTTTTATAACTTTTACTTATTCAGTAAAAATTATTGAGCAGCAGCAGCTTGAGCAGCAGCAACTTCGTCAGCAAAGCTCATTTCAGCTTTCTTCTCAATACCTTCGCCTACTTCGAAACGAACGAATTGAACAACAACTGTACCAGTCGCTTTCAATACATCAGCAACTTTTTTGTCGTTATCGATTACATACATTTGACGATCAAGCGCAACTTCGTTCAAATATTTTTCAATTGAACCAGTTACCATTTTCTCAACGATGTTCGCAGGCTTACCAGATTCTAATGCTTTCGCTTCAGCAATTTCTTTCTCTTTAGCGATTAAGTCAGCAGAAACAGCTTCAGCATTTACAGCAACTGGGTTGAATGCAGCTACGTGCATAGCAATACCTTTACCTGTATCAGCATCACCAGTGTAAGCAACAACAACACCGATTTTTAAACCGTGTTTGTACACAGCCAAGTTTTCGCCTTCAACAATTTGAGCGCGACGAACTTGAATGTTTTCACCGATTTTTTGAACAAGTGCAACACGTGCTTCTTCTACTGTGGCGCCGTCTTCAAGCTTAAGTTCAGCAATTTTTGCAGCATCAGTTTCGCCAGCAGCAAGTGCAGCAGTAGCAACTTTATCAGAGAAGTTTTTGAAGTTTTCGTCTTTAGCAACGAAGTCAGTTTGACAGTTAACTTCAACAAGAATCGCTTTGTTACCGTTTTGAATGATCGTGATCGCGCCATCAGCAGCAATATTACCTGCTTTTTTAGCAGCTTTTGCTTGACCTGATTTACGAAGGTTATCAATCGCAAGTTCGATGTCGCCGCCTGCTTCTGTTAATGCTTTTTTACATTCCATCATCGCAAGACCAGTACGGTCACGTAATTCTTTTACCATGCTCGCAGTAACTGCAGTCATGTTGATCTCCTAAAATCGGTAGAAAATAAATCTGTTCAACAAAAACGGCCCAAAGAAACTCTGGGCCGTTTGCAATCTCGACGCTTTAATTTGCCACCATTACATGTCGCAAAAATGACAAGCTTGCGTCAAAACGCATTAAGCCTCAGAAGCATCTTTAGCAGCGTCATCGCCTTTTGCTTGTGCATTTGCTTGTGATTGAGCATATTCTTTACCAGCAAGAATCGCATCAGCCATAGCAGAAGCATACAAAGTCACTGCACGGATCGCATCATCATTACCCGGAATAACGTAATCAACGTTGTCTGGGTTAGAGTTTGTATCAACGATACCGATTACAGGAATACCTAAGTTTTTCGCTTCTTTGATTGCAATCGCTTCGTGATCAACGTCGATTACAAATAATGCGTCAGGTAAACCACCCATGTTTTTAACGCCGCCTAAAGCACGTTCAAGCTTGTCCATCTCACGAGTACGTTCTAAAGCTTCACGTTTAGTAAGCTTAGCAAAAGTACCGTCTTGAGATTGAGACTGAAGATCTTTTAAACGGTTGATAGATTGGAGAAGAGTTTTCCAGTTCGTCAACATACC